>JALYZL010000349.1 GCA_030948875.1 Actinomycetota bacterium | reverse complement strand
CTCGAGCACCTGCTGTTCAAGGGCTCGGAGAAATACGGCTCGCTCGAGATCGACCAGATCTTCGACGGCATGGGGGCCGAGCTCAACGCGGGCACGAGCAAGGAGACGACCTCGGTCTACGCCCGGGTCATCGACTCCCACCTCGAGACCGCCTTCGACGTGATGGCGGACATTGTCTTCCGGCCCCTGCTCAACGATGTCGACTCCGAGCGCGCGGTGATCCTCGAGGAGATCGCCATGTACGAGGACGATCCCCAGGAGAAGGTCTTCGACGTCCTCGGCGAGGCCGTCTTCGGATCGCATCCGCTCGGTCGCGCCATCATCGGCCGGGCCGATGTGATCGCGGGCGCGCCCGTGCCCGAGATCGTCTCCTTCCACGCCGAGCGCTACGCGCCGGCGAACATCGTCATCGCCGCGGCCGGGGCGGTCAACCACGATCGGCTCGTCGAGCTCGCCCGCACGCGCGTGCCGACCTCAGCCGGCGACCGACCGCCCGGCTGGCCGCCGGCGCCCACCGACACGCCGCGACGTATCCGCTTCGAGGACAAGGACACCGAGCAGTACCACGTGTGCATCGGCGGGACGGGAATCTCACGCCACGACGACCGTCGCTTCGCCCTGCGCGTGCTCGACACCATCTTCGGCGGTACCTCTTCCTCGCGGCTCTTCCAGGAAGTCCGCGAACGCCGCGGCCTTGCTTACGCTGTGTACTCGTTCACCAGCCATTACCAGGACGGTGGCCAGGTCGGCCTCTACGTGGGCACGCGCGCTGACAATCTCGCCGAGGCCGCATCGGTGATCGGCACCGAGCTCGTCCGGCTGCAAGAGGATCCCGCGACGGCCGAGGAGCTCACGCGCGCCAAGGAGAACCTCAAGGGCCGCGTGCTCCTCTCGCTCGAGTCGACGGGTGCGCGGATGAACCGGCTCGGATCCGAGGTGCTTGGTGGCTCGGAGCTCCTCTCCCTCGACGAGCTCGTGGCCCGCATCGACGCGGTGCAGCTCGACGACCTGCGCGCCCTGGCCGGCGAGCTGTGGTCCGCGGATCGCCTCTCCGCCGCGGGGATCGGACCCGGCGAGAACCCCTTCCGCGAGGCTCTCGGAGCGATCGAGCCGGCGCTAGTTAAGTGATCCGCGTCGCGGTGGCGGGGGCAGCCGGGCGGATGGGGGAGACGGTGTGCCGCGCCGTGACCGCCGCACCGGATATGACCCTCTCCGGGCGCGCCGACCCGACGCTCGGCGTCGCCGTGGCCGATGTCCTGCCCGACGCGGACGTGCTCGTGGACTTCACGACGCCGACGACGGTGGTCGAGAACGCAGGCGCCGCGATCGCCGCCGGCGTTCACGTGGTGATCGGGACCACGGGCTTCGACCCCGGGGCGCTTCGCGCCCCTGAGACTTCGGCTGACGCCAAAGTCCCGCTCGAGGCGCCCGGCAACGTCTTTATCGCCCCCAACTTCGCCATCGGCGCCGTGCTCATGATGCGCTTCGCCGCCGAAGCCGCGCCGCACATGGCCAAGGCCGAGATCATCGAGCTCCACCACGACGGCAAGATCGACAAGCCGAGCGGTACGGCGGCGCGGACGGCCAAGCTGATGGCCGAGGCCGCGCCGGATCGCCCGGAGGTCGCCATCCATTCGGTGCGCCTGCCCGGGCTCGTGGCCCATCAAGAGGTGATTCTCGGCGACCTCGGTCAGACGCTGACCATCCGTCACGACTCGACCGATCGCGACTCGTTCATGCCCGGGGTGCTGCTCGCGATCCGGCGCGTCGGGGAGCTGACCGAGTCGCCGACCGTGGGGCTCGAGCGGCTGCTCTTCTAAGGGTGCCGAGAAGTTGCGTTCGGAAACTGGGCCCGACGGTTCTCCCCGACGCCACCCGTGGAGGCGGTCGAAGTGCTCAAGCGCGTCGTCCTGCGCCCGCCCTGCCGTCGTGATCGCGAACGCCATCAGCGTCGCGAGCCGTCGCGACTCGCGCAGGTCCGCCGGCTCGCTGCCGCGCTGGCGCTCGGCCGCGACCATCAGGACACGCAGTCGCGCGTGCGGGAGCGCCTCGAGCCCACCGAGCCCGTTTGCGAGCACGCGAAGCTCCCGCAGCCGCTCGAGCGCGGCGATCAGACCTTTGATCGTGGGTTCGACTGGCGCCATCCGCAGCCGCTCGAGGTTGGTCAAACGATGGCCGGCGGTGACGTGCAGCAGCCGATCCAAGCGTTCACGCTGCTCGTCGGTCAGCGTGGCGGCGAGCATGCCCCGGCCACGCTCATCAGCGCTCTCGCGGGCCGCGCCGACGAGCCGCCAGAGGGTGCTCCACCCGGGCAGCGGCACGCGGCGGTCCATCAGGAACTCGCGGGCGCGCGCGAACAGCGCCCGGCTGCTATCCGCGGTCACCCAGGCCCGCGCCCGCAGCCAATCGACGAGCTCGGGCTCGACACCGTCGCTGCTGAACGGGCGGTAGCCGTAGACGCGGCGGATCTCCGCCTGGTGCGACCAGCGCCAGTCACCCTCGCCGTAGCTGGCCAGGTCGACGCTCGCGGAGACGCCGATCTCCCGCGAGGTCCACCCAACTACCTGCGCGGGGACAGCCGCCGGGTTTTTCGAGAAACCGGCCGAGATAGTGCACGGTCCCGATCTGCACCGCGAACCCCAGCCGGTTCGCGTCGCCGCGGCGACGCGCGATCTCCCGCTGGTCATCGCTGAAGTAAAAGCAGCCCGCGAGCTCGTCCGCCGAGAGCTCGCGCGTGAACTGCCCGTACTCCTGCGGGCGCGCCGCACCGCTCGGCGGGAACTGCAGCACACGCGCATCAGGCGTCACGCGCTCACCGCCGACGGCGCTCCGGATCGTGCTCGGCCGTCAGCCGAGCGACGGCCTCGGGACCCGGGCGGGCGTAGCGCTTCAGCGACCGCAGCGACGTGTGGCGGCTCTTGGCCATCAGCAACGCCAGCCCGACGTCGGCCTCGGCGAGATGGGTGATCGCCGAATGGCGAAGCTGATGCAACGTCCAGCCGCCCGACGCCGCGCTCAACAGCTCCTCCGCACGGCGGTAGGACAACCGCGCCCGCCCGGTCACGGGACACAGATCCACGGCCGCCGGCATCCGCGCCGGCGCCGACCGCCGATCGGCCAAGAACGGCGGCCCACGCGGGCGGCCCGCGATCAGGCGCGGCAGGAGCCGCGCGGAGCCGGCCTGGAGGTGCAGCCACTCGACATCGCCGCCCTTGGAGCGCACGCGACCGCGCTTGTTCTCAATCTCCAGGTCCTCGACGTTCAACGACAAGAACCTCGCCGGCCCGCGCCGCGGTCTCATGCAACAGCCGCCACAGCGCCTTCTCGCGCACCGCGACGTCATCACGGCACCAGAGCCGCTCGAGCTGCGCGAACGGGATCGCCCGCGTGCGGTCCGGCTGGCTCACGTCGACGCGCCAACACATCGGCGAGCGGCTCGCTCACCCAGCCGAGCGAAGCGTATCGGCGCTGTTCACCGGATGGCTACCAGATAGACACGCGAGCACAACACGAGGCACCAATGGCGCGACCTTCGACCCAGACATCCAGCGGTCGGGTTCACGAGGGTACGGGTCCCGGGTCAAACGACCGTTCACCAGCCGGAGGCATCGGCCGGGTGTTTGAGAGGCGGGGAAAATGAAAGCTGTTCAGGGGCTGGTGTGCGTGCGAGTTCGCGTGCTGAGCTGTCGCTGGCTGCTAGTCGTCGCTGCGGCCGCGATGGCTGCCGTGGCCGGAGCGGCTCCGGCAGCGAATGCGGCTGCCGGCGTTCCACCCGGTCTGCTGATGGGCCCACCTCCACCGCCGTCCGCCAAGCCTCATGCCTCCGCTGAATCCGGGAGAGCGTGCGGCGCTCGTCGCCGCAGCGATTCGTACCTACGGAATCACCGATCAGCAAGCTCAACACGACGTCGACGTACAGTCCGTCGCGCCCAGCATCGTGAATAAGCTCCAACAGGCGCTCGGGGCAGGCTACGCCGGCGTCTGGTTTGACATGCACGCGGGCAAGTTCAAGATCGACGTCGCGCCGTCCACTAACATTGCCTCGGTCGCGCGAGTCGAAAACTACTTCGGGATCGCCGGGGCGGACAGCGAGCAGGTGCCCGTGAGCTACACGTGGAACCAGCTCAGCGCCGTCCAAGCCAAGTGGCAGCCACGGGTAAGGGCGCTTCCGGCCAGCGATGAAGCCACCGTCGGCATAAACGCCCCGGATAACGCCGTCGTCGTCTCAGCATCCGAGAATGCTCCCGCGGCGGACATCAACCCGCTCGCGGCCACCGCAGTCTCCGAGAACGCGACGATCGGGGGACCGCCAGTCAAGGTCGTGAGATCAGAGCTTGCGCCGACCACGCTGACGAGCTGCAGCTACTCCCCCCGACCACGTATACCCCTACCCTACCGACGCGTACTGCGACGCCCCGCTCCGCGGGGGAATCGGGATGGCCAACGACAGCCCCCCGAGCTACCCGACCTGCACAGCTGGCTTCCTCACCTACAACCCGAGCCTCAATGGCTGGGGCGGCGGATACGAAATGATGACCGCCGGACACTGCATCACGATAGGGGCACCGGTACCTGGTTCACCTACCAAGCTAACCACTCCACTTTCCAGTGGATCGGTGGCCCGGCGGTCTGGTTTTTCGACCAGCAGCGCGGCGATGCCGCGCTGATCAACATCACCGGGCCCTACTTCTGCTACTCATTCGGCGGTTCCTGCGCCGCGGGTCAGGCAGCCGGATACAACGTCGAGTTCGCGGAGGCGCATGTGCGGCGACCCGAACGGAGGCTGCTCCCCCTCCCAGTACTGGGAGGATTACCCGATCTACGGCTCCGGGTATAGCTACTACAACATGCCCGCCTGCTTCAACGGCGCGTACTCGAGCACGCAGTGCGGCTACGACGATGATCCCAACCACATGGATACCACGAACCCCGGCACCGGCGCTGCACACAGCACGTACAACAGCGCGTGTGCTCGCCATGGCGATAGCGGATCCGGGGTGGTAAACGGCCGAATCTTGTCCCGCAGTCACCTACGATCACCCCAGGAGCCCCGAAAAGATAAGTAGGTCACAGGCTTCCGGAGCGGATGGCGGTGCCCCACGACGATGCGGCGTCGGTCGCCGAGAGCCCGCTCTTGTTGTGGGTTCCCCAGTTGCAGCCGGCCGCCGGCGCTAGTGGTGTCGATGGTCTCCTGCGGGTGAGGTGTGCAAGGTGTTGAGCGTCACTCAGTTTCGGCACGAACCGGCGCCGTAGCGAGCAGGAGCGCCAGTCATTCGCCCGCCGTGCTCGCAGAGACACGCGACATGCCTCTACCCGGGTTTTCCG
>JALYZL010000112.1 GCA_030948875.1 Actinomycetota bacterium | reverse complement strand
AGGCAGGTTGGCTCGTGAGCGTGGAGCGCGACGGCTCTCGCTGGCGATTGATGCCCGGCGCCGGCTGGGCGACCGCCTGGCGGGTAAGCCGGCAGCTCAACCGAGCCCCGCGATCAAGGCCGGCGACATCGCGAGGGCCTCACGCGGTTACCGGGCGAAACCGACGACGTGAATCCGCAGCCACGAAGGCCCGTTGAGGCAGCCTCCGAAAGGCAGGACCGCGAGTTCCTGTCCTCCGCCCGCGCTCCCGGGCGCGACGACGGCGGGCAACATGACGGGGATGGGGCGCCGTCAGAGGCCGACCGCCGTACCTGGAATCGTGAGCAGGCTGCCATCGACCGCGAGCGGGCAGCAGTCGACCGCGACGCGGCTGCGGCGGCTCGCGACGAGTCCGCAGCCCAGGCTGACCAGGGGAACGCGTCGCGTGTCGGAGCTGCGGTGCGTCGGGAGCTCGCTGCTCATGACCGCGAGGAGGCCGCCGCGAACCGAGACCGGTCCCAAGCCGAGGCCGACGGGAGATCCTTTGACCGAGGTCAGGCTGCCGCCGACCGCGAGATCGCGGCTTTCAACCGCGATCGGACGGCGTCTGGCCGAGACCATTCGCAAGCCGATGCCGATGAGGAGTCGTCAGGTCGAGGTGAGGCGGCGGCTCAGCGCGAGCGTACGGCAGCTCACCGTGATGACTCAGCGTCTGATCGCGACCGATTCGAGGGGGAGGCGGGAGGCCGAACCTTCAACCGAGCTCAAGCCGCCGCAGACCGCAAGCATGGGGCATTTGACCGCGACGACGCCGCGGCCGATCGCCTCCGGGCCGAAGTCGACGCCGATAGGCGGACGTTGGATCGCCGTCAAGCCGTCGACGACCGCGCACGTGCGTCGGTCGACCGCGAGGCGGCCGCCGCGGCTCGGGACGAGTTCGAAGCCGAGGCCGAACAGCGGACCGCGTCTCGCCGGCAGGCTGCGGCGGACCGCGAGCGCACATTTTCTGACCGGCGCCAAACGGGGTTCGATCGCGATCACTCGCGCGCGGAGGCGCAACAGCGGGCGTCAGACCGAGGTCAGGCTGCCGATGACCGTAGGCTCGGGGTTGCCGACCGCGAACAGGCCACAGCCGATCGCGCTGAGGCATCCCTCGATCGCGAGCTGGCCAAAGCCGAGCTCCGGAATGCGCAGATCGACCATCTCACCGGCGCCTATGGTCGCGAGCTTGGAATCGTCGCCCTCGAACGGGAGATTGATCGCGCCCGGCGCGGAGATTCAGAGCTCGTACTTGCCTACGTCGACGTCGACGGGCTCAAGCAGGTCAACGACCGCAAAGGCCACGCCGCAGGCGACGCGCTCCTGCGAGACGTCGTCGCCGCGATCCAGTCGAACCTGCGTTCATATGATCCGGTTGTCCGCGTCGGTGGTGACGAATTCGTCTGCATGCTGACCGACTCATCGCCAACCGAGGCTCGCCGTCGGTTCCAGCAGATTCAGACCGCGATCGTGGAGACTCAGGCGGCGGCATCCGTCAGCGTGGGCTTCGCACAGCTGCGCCCCGATGACACGCTCGTGAAACTTGCCCAGCGCGGCGACAGGGCCCTCCGCAAGGCGAAGCGCGCCAAGGGCGGGGGGGGCGGCTGAGATGAATCTCGACCCCTCCCCGCGAACCCCTCTGCGGGTGGTCGTGGCCGGTGGTGGAATTGCCGGCGCGGAGTCGCTGCTCGCGTTACGCGATCTGGTCGGTGATCGCGCTGAGATCATGTTGGTCAGCCCGTCAACCGAACTCGTGCTCCCGCCCCTGTCCGTGGGGGAGGCCTTCGCGCTCAGCCACGCTCCGCGCTACGAGCTGGATGAGCTTCTCGCGCGGGTCGGCGCTGGGCATATCCCCGGCGTGCTCGCCGCGGTCGACTCCGCCCAGCGGGAGATCACCCTGAAGGACGGAGTGACGGTCGCGTTCGATGCGCTGGTGATCGCCGTGGGGGCAAAGCCAGTGGAACGGGTGCAACATGCCACCACCTGGTGGCCCCGCTCGGACTCTGAGACGTTCCATGGCCTGTTGCGGGACCTGGAGGAGGGGTACACCAAGCGCGTCGCCTTCGTTATCCCGCCCGGAGCCGTGTGGCCGCTGCCGCTCTATGAGATCGCGCTGATGACCGCCCGTCAGGTCTTCGCCATGGGCATCGACGACGCGGAGCTGACCGTCATCACTCCGGAGGCGCTGCCGCTTGCCCTGTTCGGAGCCCAGGCCGCCACGGCGCTGCGCGACGAGCTCGCCACCGCGGGCGTCCGCCTGGAAGCCGCCACCGTGGCCAGGATCGAGCGCGGGCATAAGCCGCAGGTCGTGCTTGCGCCATCGAACCGTCGGCTGGAGGTCGACCGCGTCGTCGCCCTGCCCGGCGTGGAAGGTCCTCGGATCCCCGGCACCACCCAGGATGAGGACGGGTTCGTCCGCGTGGACCGCTACGGGAAGATGCTCGACGCCGACTCGGTCTGGGCTGCCGGCGACGCCGTGGCCTATCCGGTCAAGTTCGGTGGGCTCGCCGCCCAGCAGGCCGACGCGGTCGCTACCGATATCGCGCGGTCGGTCGGCGTGGAGGTCGCTCACCCGTCCGAGGGCCGGCTGACTCTCCGTGGTGTCCTCATGACCGGCGCGACCCCTCGAGCCCTGGGAACGGCGACCGATTCGCCCTCCGCGCCGAAACGGATGTGGCAGCCCGCGGAGAAGGTGTTCGGCGAGTATCTCACCCCGTATCTCCGGGAAGTGAACGCGGACCTGGACCGAACGCGAGAGGGGACCGGCGTGGTCGTCGAGGAGACACTGCCGGAGCAGGGGGGCGGCGAGCATGAAGACTTCCACGCCCTGTGGCGCGAGGGGAGCCGAGACCCGGACCACCTACGCCGGCTGGGGCACGACATCCACGAGTACGAAGTACGCCACCGCCAGAGCGCCGAGATCCTGCGGGACCACGGACAGCTCGGCGGACGTCGTTGAGGCGCTCAGGCAGCGAGGACCGCGCGCGATCGGCGTACCGGTCCCAGATTCTCACGCCGGGTCGTCATGCTCCTCTTCCCATCGGAGCGCAGCCGCATCAGCCATCGCCGAGTGACGAGTTGGCCCCCACTTCCAGCTCGGCTCAGCCCTCGCCACATGGCGGTGCCCGTCGTCCGCCGGGACGTCGATCTCGATTCGTGCTTCCTCGATCGGGGCCAGGACCTCAGTCAGGTACCGCCTGCGCACCGGGTGGTCGAGGTATCGGCTGAGAGCATCCTCGTCGGTCAGGTTGACAATGAACGCGTGCGTGAAACCGTTGTTCTCCTCGCCGGGATTGCGTCCGAGCGTGACCCGTTCGACGCCATCGATCTCGTCAACGAGAGGCTCTGCCTGCGCGAATACGCGCTCGACCTGCTCCGCAGTCGTCGCGGCTTTCCACTTCAGCACCACGATGTGTTGGATCACCTTGAACGCTCCTGCTGTACGGCTGGGCTCGGAAACCTCGCGGCGTCGACTCGCGCGACTGTCTCTCGCGGGTTTGGGCCACTTCTCCTCCAAGCTACTCCACGCTCGGCCATTTGTCTTGAGCTCAACCGCAGAACGACAAATTCTCATCGACGTCAGACACGAGGGTGTAGGATCCTCTCGGTTCCGCTTTCACCCTCGGCGGACCGGTTTCTCCGGCTCCAACGCTCGGCCGACGCCCGTGTGACCTGTAACGGTCGCGCCATCGCCTGCCTGGAGGAGTCATGTCGGAAGCGGTGACTGTTGATGCGGTCAGGACGCCTGGCTCCCCTGCCGTCAAGTGGATTTACGATTTCGCCGAGGGATCGCGGGAGATGCGCGAGCTCCTGGGGGGTAAGGGATCGGGTATCGCCGAGATGACGCGCGTACTCGGGCCCGAGCTCGTGCCGGCCGGGTTCACGATCACCACCACGGCTTGCGTCCAGTACATGCATGCGGGCCGAACCTTCCCTGAAGGGCTGGAAGAGGCGATCGCGGAGGCGCTGACGCGTCTGGAGGAGCGGACCGCCAAGCGCCTGGGGGACCCGACAGACGCGCTGCTCGTGTCGGTGCGAAGCGGCGCGCGCGACTCGATGCCGGGGATGATGGACTCGGTGCTGAACCTGGGCCTGGGCGACGCCGCCACGGAGGGACTGGCCACGCGCACCGGCAACGCGCGCTTTGCGTGGGACTCCTACCGGCGCCTCGTGCAAATGTTTGGCGGCGTGGTCTGTGGCGTGCCCGGCGCGCGCTTTGAGGAGGAGATCGCGAGGATCAAGCGCGAGCTCGGGGTCACCCTGGACACCGAGCTCACCGCCGACGCGTTGCGTGAGCTCACCGTCCGCTTCCAGGCTCTCTACGACTTCCCCCAGGACCCGCGCGACCAGCTGGACCGCGCCATCCGCGCCGTATTCGACTCGTGGAGCGGAGAGCGTGCGGTGACCTACCGGCGCATCAACGGGATTCCCGACGACTGGGGTACGGCGGTCAACGTCCAGCAGATGGTCTACGGCAACAAGGGCCCCACGTCTGGGTCCGGCGTGGCTTTCTCGCGCAACGAGATCACCGGCTCACCCGAGCCGAGCGGCGACTTCCTCATCGACGCGCAGGGCGAGGACGTGGTCTCGGGCGTGCGCACGCCGCGTGACCTGGCCGAGCTTTCCGACTGGATGCCGGAAACCCATGCGCAGCTGCGCAAGATCCTGCACGAACTCGAGCACCACTACCAGGACATGCAGGACACGGAGTTCACCGTCGAGGAGGGCCGGCTGTACATGCTGCAGACGCGCAATGCCAAGCGTCCGGCCCAGGCCGCTGTGCGGTTCGCCTACGACGCGGTCGCGGAGGGTCTCCTGAGCCAGGCGGCGGCGATCAATACGATCGAGGCCCACTCGCTCCATGCTCTCCTTCACCCGACCTTCGACCCCGAGGCGAGCTACGACGTCCTCGCGCGCGGCGTGGGCGCATCGCCGGGGGCGGCGAAGGGGGCAATCGTCTTCACGGCGCCCGACGCGGTGACGGCGGCGGAAAACGGACGCGACGTCATCCTGGTGCGGCCGTTTACCGAGGCCGACGATGTCGCGGGCTTTCATGCCGCCAAGGGCATCCTCACCTCCGAAGGTGGGAAGGCCTCGCACGCGGCGCTCGTGGCACGCGGGATGGGTCGACCCGCGGTCACCGGTGCCGCCGATCTGAATATTGACCTGCACGCCCGCGAGGTGCACGTCGATGGTCGGGTGCTGCGCGAAGGTGACCTGATCGCGATCGACGGCACCACCGGTTCCATCACGCTCGAGGACGTCCCGCTCGTGACGCCAGAGGTCGATCCTCGCTTCGACACCATCCTTGGCTGGTGCGACAACCTGCGCACGCTCGGCGTGCGGGCCAACGCCGACACTCCGGAGGATGCGCGCCGAGCGCGCGCCTTCGGCGCCGAGGGCATCGGGCTGTGCCGGACCGAGCACATGTTCATGGCCGCCGACCGCGTGCCCCGGATGCGCGCGATGATCCTCGCCCCCGGGCGAGAGGAGCGCCGCCTTGCGCTGTCGCAGCTGCTGCCCCTCCAGCAGGGTGACTTCGAGGGCCTGTTCGAAGCCATGGAGGGGCTGCCGGTGACCATTCGCCTGCTCGACCCGCCCCTGCACGAGTTCCTCCCCAACCGGGCCGATATCGCCGCCGACGTTCAGCGCGCCCGCGACGAGGGCGACCCCGCCC
>JALYZL010000111.1 GCA_030948875.1 Actinomycetota bacterium | reverse complement strand
GGACGGATCAGGGCGGCACGCTTCGGAGCCCGCAAGACCTTGGAGGAGTTTGACTTCACCTTTCAGCGCTCGATCAAAAAGAAGGTGATCGAGCACCTCGGCCAGCTCGACTTCCTGCACGCCAAGGAGAACGTGGTGATGCTGGGCCCGCCCGGGACCGGCAAGACGCACCTGGCGATCGCGCTCGGGATCCGCGCCTGCCTCGCCGGGCACCGCGTCGTGTTCAGAACCGCGACCGAATGGGTCGCGCTGCTCGCCGACGCCCAGCGCCACGGCCGCCTCGATCAAGAGCTCGAACGTCTGCAGCGCATCCCGCTGCTGATCGTCGACGAGGTCGGCTACATCCCGTTTGTCCCCACGCCGCGAACCTAATGTTCATGCTCGTCTCCCGCCGCTACGAGCGGGCGAGCCTGATAGTCCCATCCAACGAGCCGTTCTCAGCCTGGGGCGAGATCTTTGGCGACGAGGTCACCGCCGCCGCGATGATCGACCGGGCTCGTTCACCACGCCGAAATCCTCGCGCTCAAAGGCGACAGCTACCGCCTCAAAGACCGCGACCTCGCCCGCGCCACGCCGGTCGAAAACTGATATGGAGAGCGTGTTGTCAAGGGGGCGTCACGAATTTCCCGCTTTCGAGTTGGTGGGTTGGGGTTATGGTCGGCTGGGTGGGTGGCGGTCCGGCAGGGCTGTGCGCGACGCGCGGTCAGACTGATATACGCGGGTTTGGGGTGCCGCAGGACCATGGTTCGTCGTGGGGGTGCCGCTGTCTAGGATCGGGCGTGGCCAGCCTCAGAACAAGGCGCGGGGCGGGTTGCTCATAGTTTTGTCGCGGGTTCCCCGCGCGTTGCCGGGCCGCCACCGGCCCAGCCGACGGGATGGGCGATGTCAGGGCATGGGTTTCATTCGATTTGGGTGATCGCCCAGGCAAATCCGGCGAGCTCACGGGCGGCGGCGACCGCGATGATCGTGCGGCGCTTAGCGCGGGCCTCGAGTCGTGTCCAGGTGCGGTGTAGGCGTCGTTGAGCTGACCAGGAGACCGCGAT
This sequence comes from Actinomycetota bacterium, assembly GCA_030948875.1. Taxonomy (GTDB): domain Bacteria; phylum Actinomycetota; class Thermoleophilia; order Solirubrobacterales; family Solirubrobacteraceae; genus Palsa-465. Next base: position 1,178 of record JALYZL010000111.1, on the reverse strand, counting down.
CGCTTCGGGCGGCTGGTGCTGCTGGCGGTCGGCCAGCGCACGGCCGATGTTGGGGTTGGCGCGGTAGTGCCACGCTGCTTCGATCAGCAGCCGCCGCGCGTGACCTGAGCCGGTCTTGGTGATCGACCCCAGCCGGCGTTGCTGACCGGTGGTTGCCTCGCAGGGGACCAGTCCGATGTAGCTCATCAGCTGCTCGGCTTTGGCGAAGCGCTCGAAGTCGCCGATCTCAGCGCACAGGCCGACCGCGGTCAGCGTGTCCACGCCACGCAGGCACCGCAACCGCCCGACCTGCACCACCCACGGCGAGCTCGGCAGCATCGCGACGATCTCCCGCTCCAGGCAGTCGCGGCGGTGACACAGCGCATCGATCGCGCCGCGGACGTCTAACAGTGTCGCTTGCGCCGCTGGCCAGTCCAGCACGATCTTGGCCAGCCAGGCGCGGTGACGCTCAGTCCATGCGCGGCCGTTGTCAAAGCGGATGCCGTGGCGCAACAGCAGCTTTGAGAGCCGGTGGCGCGATCGCATCAGATCAACCCGGACCGCCTCCCGGGCACGAACCAGATCACGCAGCGCCTCCTCCTCATCGCCCGGAACCCGAACGGGGTGAAGCTTGCCCGCCAACAGCAGCCGCACCAGATGCTCGGCGTCACGACGATCGGTCTTCACCCGATCCCCCGACGCCCGCGGGATCTTGCTCGGCGCCGCAACCACACACTCCACGCGCCGCTTCGAGAGCTCGCGGGCCAGACCGTAGCCCGTCGGGCCGGCCTCATACGCCGCCCGCACCGGTGCCGGCAACCCCGCGCAGAACCCAGCCGCCTTCTCGCTCTCCCCGCTCATCTGAAACGTCTGCAATTGCCCGGTCTCGGCGTCCAAGACCGCCGCCACGATCTTCGTCGCGTGCACGTCCAGACCAACGAGGGATCTAGCCTTCGCCATGGCTGGTTCCTCCTATTCGATTGTGGGCCGCCGCGCGGGTTACAGCCGCGCAGCTGAACATCCCCCCACCAACGAGACGGGGGAACCGGCCTCTTCTACACCTCAAGCCGGACGGACGGTCAATCCATATTGTCTAGAACACGCTAATCCTGAACGCGTTAGAGCCAGCATCGACGGGCGAAAGCCAAAAGCCGAACAAGGGAACTGGACATGTTCGCCGCAGCGGACAGCGTCCGAGC
>JALYZL010000284.1 GCA_030948875.1 Actinomycetota bacterium | reverse complement strand
GGTCGCGTCTCAGAGCTGCTGTAAATAGCCGCGGGGTGCTGTCAGAGCGACGGCGTAGGTTCCCTCAAGTCCTGACAGACGATGAAGGAGGCCTACGCCGTGAAACGCACCGTACCGCCGTCGGCGGAGATACAAGCTGAGATCGACAAGCTGCTGGGAGGCGGACTGGTCGATGACCCGCAGAAGATGCTGTCCGAGCTCGCGCGGCTCGGCGCCCGGTTGATCATCCAGCGGGCGGTCGAGGAGGAGTTCGACACGTGGTTGGGTCGTGCTCGGTATGAGCGCCGGCCCGATCGCCAGCGCGGGCTGCGTAACTATGAGTCGGGGCTGCGCAACGGGTTTCGGCCCCGGCACGTGCAGACCGGGGAGGGCGAGCTGCGGATCGAGGTCCCGCAGGCCCGTGAGGCGGCTGTGCCGTTCGTCTCTCAGCTGTTCCCGAAGTGGCACTGCAAGCGGCTGCTGCGGACGGACCCGCTGAAGGCGCTGGTGATCGGCGGGTTCGTTCGCGGCCTGTCGATGCGCGACATCGAGTCGCTGTGCGAGGAGGCTGGTCTCGGGAAGACGTCGCGCTCGACGATCGCGAGGATCTGCTCCGAGTTGCACGAACGGTTCGCGGCGTTCTGTCGCCGCTCGCTCTACGACGTCAAGGTGGTCGTGCTGTTCCTTGACGCGATCTATCTCCCGGTCCGCCCCAGCGGCCCGAAGGAAGGCGTGATCTGCGCCTGGGGAATCGACGAGAACGGGCACCGGCAGCTGGTTTCCGTGCGGCTGGGCGCCCGGGAGTCCAAGGAGGACTGGGTCGAGCTCGGCCGCGATCTCATCGCCCGCGGCCTCGCCGCCCCACGCATGATCATCGCCGACGGCGCGCCCGGACTGATCTCGGCAGTCCAGGAGATCTGGCCACGGGCGGACCGTCAGCACTGTGCCGTTCACCGCCTCCGCAACCTCTTGGCTAAGGTGCCCAAAGAAGAGCACGACCGGATCCGGTTCAACTACTGGTCAGCGCTGACCGATGCCACCAGCGTCAAGGACGGCAAGCTCCGTCTCGGAGTCCTGATCTCCGAGCTCGAGAACCGCGGCTACGAGTCCGCCGCCCGCTGCCTCTACGAGGACCTCGACGCGCTCGTCGCGCATCTCCGCTACCCGCTCAGGCACCGCGAGCGGTGGCGGTCCACGAATCTCCTCGAGCGGTCGCTCGGTGAGGTCCGCCGCCGCACCAAGGTCATGGGCCGCTTCCCAGGCGAGACCAGCTGCCTGTCACTCGTCTGGGCGGTCCTTGACCTGTTCATCAGCCACGCCAGCAACGGTGCGACGTTCACCGACGTCGACCGCCAACACCTCTACCGCATCAAGTACCAACAATCCGACCCAGCCAGCCTCGACGAGGAAGTGACAGCCGCTTAGACTCAATCCACGGGAACCTAAGCTCGCGTCGGATTTACAGCACTCTTAAGACGCGACCGTCCCATGCGCGCGAGCCTTGTTCGTTGACGAAGGCTCAGCGAACTCCTGACCCCGCTCGACCCTCGCGATCTGACCCAGCGGTCATACTTCTGCCTATGGAGAATCTCGTAGAGCGCACTGACTTCGTCTCAGTGCCCGTTCAAGACATGGAGCGGGCCAGGGCCTTCCACCGGAACACGCTCGGCATGCAGAGCCCCAACTGGGAGGCCGGCTTTCCGGAGATCGAGACGGGCAACGTATCGCTGTACCTCGTCGATCCGACCGCGATGGGAATGGAGTTCGCTCCGCACACCGCTCACATCGCGTTGCGGGTGCGGAACGTAGCCGCTGTGCGGCGCGAGCTTGAGGAGCGTGGCGTCGACTTCACGGGCGAGCACGACACCGGCGTGTGCAACATGGCGTTCTTTCGCGACAGCGAGGGCAACTCCCTGATGCTGCACCGGCGCTACGCGCCCTGAGCCGCTTGACCGGCGATGTGGGGGCGGGTGCGCGCCGAGGCGCTAACCCCGGCAGTCTGGTTGCGCATGGGAAGTGCCTGCGTCTGGTCACAACCGGCAGAAGCGCTGGTAGTGCCGCATGACCGGGTGCAAGCAGGCGTCTGCTTTCGCGCTGCTCGCGTGCCGGTAAAGCGCGTTCTCAGGCGGCTGGTCGCCCCGCCTTTCTCTCCCATGCGTCGGTGAGCAGGTCGCGCAGCTTGCGCTCGGGCGCTCGCGGTAGGTCGACCGCCACAGCCGCCAGCCGCTTGCCCCAGTAGCGCTCGCTGCACCAGTCCGGGTGCTCGTCGACGGCGGTGCGGATCCCCGGCTGGTCGACCATCACGTTGAGGGTCTGCTCGTCCCAGATGGTCGCGAAGATCTTGCCTGCGACGCGGAAGGACGGGCGGCCGTGGTGGTCCTGTTCGACCGCCTCCGGCAGCGTGAGCGCAAGCCGGCGGGCTTCCTCAGCGGTCATGCGGGTTGTAGGTCCCAAACGACCACAGGTTGCCCTCCAGGTCACGGACGCTG
>JALYZL010000280.1 GCA_030948875.1 Actinomycetota bacterium | reverse complement strand
CGCGAGGCCCGGCGCCGCGCGACGCGGCCCACGCCCGCCGCCCGCGCGGCCGAGGAGCTCGCCAAGTGAGCGTCGCAACCCTCCTCGACGGCAAGCGGATCTGCGTGTGCTGCGGGTCAGGAGGGGTGGGAAAGACGACGACCTCGGCGGCCATCGCCCTGGGGATGGCGGCGCAGGGTGCGAAGGTGGCGGTGGTCACCATCGACCCCGCTAAGCGCCTGGCCAACGCGCTCGGACTGGAGGAGCTGGGGAACGAGCCTCGGCTCGTCGAGCCCGCGCGCCTGCGCTCCGGGGGCCTCAAGCTGCGCGGCGAGCTGTGGGCGATGATGCTCGACCCCAAGCGCACTTTCGATGAGCTGATCGAGCGCCTCGCCCCCGACCACGGGAGCGCCGAGGAGATCCTCGCCAATCGTGTGTACCGCGAGCTCTCGACCGCGGTCGCCGGCTCGCAGGAGTTCACCGCCGTCTCCAAGCTCTACGAGCTCCACCACGAGTACGACTTCGACCTCCTCGTGCTCGACACCCCGCCCTCGCGCAACGCGCTGGACTTCCTCGACGCACCCGGCCGGCTCACCTCCTTTCTCGAGGGCCGCATGCTGAAGATGTTCGTGCGCCCGACCGGACTCGGCATGAAGATCCTCGGCCGGGGCACCGGGGCGCTGGCCGCCGGCCTGCAGCGCGTCACCGGCGTCGACCTCCTCGCCGACCTTTCGACCTTCTTCCGGCTCCTCGGCGGCATGACCGACGACTTCCGGGTCCGCGCCGCGGCGGTGGAGAAGATGCTGATGGCGAGCACGACCGCCTTCGTCCTCGTCACCTCAGCGCAGCGCGAGCCGATCGACGAGGCGATCTGGTTTCGCCGCACCCTGCGGGAGACCGGGTTCCCGTTCGCAGGCGTGATCGTCAACCGGGTGCATCACGACATTCTCGGCTGCGCCGAGCGTCCCGTTCCCTTGCGAGGCGAGGTCATCGATGCGCTCGCAGACAGCCTGAGCGCCAACCTCGCCGCGCGCGTGGCGGAGAACTTCCACGACTACCATGTGCTCGCTCGTCGCGACGAGCTGAACATCTCCCGGCTGGAGACCGACGGCGACGCTCGACCCCTCCTGCTCGTGCCCCACTTCGATGACGACGTTCACGACGTCGACGGGCTGCTGCTCGTCCATCGCTACCTGTTCGCCTCCGACGCCAAGCGCGAGCGGATGATCGCCGAGGTCGTGGCCTGACGGGCGGTCAGTCCGGCGCGGCGACCACGAACCAGCGGGGCTCGGCCGAGTCAGACCAGGTCGCCCACGCGAGCAGCGTCGGCTGCCATTCCGAGCGCTCCGCGGCCGGGTACTCGGAGCCGGCCGCGCCCGCCACGCGCCACACCATGATCAGGCGCCCCTCGTGCAGGAGCTCCCACACCGCGCGCTCGGCGAGCGCGAGCCGGTCGCTCACGCGCCACTCGGGGTGCCTGCTGTTGGCGAGCCACATCACCTGGTGGATGGCGAGCCGGTCGGTGGCGCACTGCGCCTTGACGACATCCTTGAATGCCACGATCTCGCCTGAGGCGTCGGGGACGCCGCCCGGCTTGGCGTGAGCCTGGGCGGCGGTGAGCACGCGCTCGGTGACGTTCTCCGAGTCGCGGCTGATGTTGGCCCAGCCACGACCGAGCCCCATCTCGTCGCGACGCAGCTCACGGCCCTCGAGGACCGTGATCTTGGCCTTGGCCGGCTCCCACTTGCGCTCGCCGATGTGCACCACCTGTCCCCGGACCCAGGGGCCGACCACCTTCGCGCTCAGGTCCGCCTCAGAGAGGTTGAACGTCCGCGCGACGTTGGGAAATTGGCGCACCTCAACGTGGAACACGGGGCAAAGCCTTGCATGTGCCAGCTCGGCAGCGCGTCAGCCACGCGCGCTGCTCGGCCCGTTGCGCGCGTCTCCCTCGTAGCGTGCGGAGAACCCGCTGGTCGAGCGCCCGATGATCGTGAGCGTAGCTCGACCGTTACGCGTGTCGACCGGCACGCTCCCGAGCAGGCGCCGCCCGGCCAGGAACTGCACGATGCCGCCGGGACGGCGTCCGCGCACGCGGGCGGTGAGCGTGACGTGGTGCATCGGCGCCGCTTGGGCGCGCAGCGTGGTGTGGGTCTTGGCGCGGTGCAGGTGCGGGCAGCGGAGCACGAGGCTGAGGTTGAGCGCCGGAGGCGGCACGGCAAGGACGCTGGTGAGAGCGCTCGCGCCACTGCCATGGGAGGCACGGCACCCCGTGTGCCTGGCGGAGACGCGGTAGAACCCGGGGAGGACATCCCAGCCGAAGCTGCCGAGGATGCTCGTGCGGTCGGGGTTGCGGCGGTTGGCCGGCGACATCACAACGCTGTGGTCGTGCACGTGCGCGAACGGGCCGCGGTGGCTCTTGCTCGCCTCGAGGGTGACCGTCGCCCCGGAGAGTGGCACCAGTGGCCCGTGCCCCGTTCGAGCGTAAACGCTGCCGCTGGGGTCGATGAAGGGACCGGGAATCGGGATCGGGGGCGGGTCCTCCTCCTCCGGGTCGTCGGGAGGATTGCTGCCGCCGCAGGCGTCGATCCCGGTGACGTTTGATGCCTCGGTGGCGAGATTTTCGTCGCAGCCGATGAGCTGGACGGGAATCGTTCCCGTCGCGCCAGCGCCACTCGCCAAGGTGTCGAGGGTCGCGTAGTAGAAGATCTTGTGCGTCGACGAGTCCGGTGAGAACTGAACCGCGATCCCGCACGACGTCGACGGCGGAGGCGTGCTCGTCGGGGTCGTGCTCTGGTTGAACTGTTGTAGCGGGGCGGCAGCGAACCCGCAGTCGGTGGTCCCCGGCGGGACTCCGTACGAGGTCAGCGGCACGACACTGAAGTACTTGGCGTCGGTGCCCGTGATCGTCCCCGGGCCGACCGAGACCCCGGCCGGATAGCCGATGTTGGTGAAGTAGGCGGGCAGGGGATCGGTCGGCTGGGCTCCCAGGATGCTCGGGTCGGGGGGCGGGTACACCTCGTAGAGAACCTGGGTGCTCAAGATGCCGGTCGGGACAAATGTGCTGGTACTCGGGAAGACCTTGTAGTTCACCAGGGTCGTGACCTGCCCGTGGATCGGGTCGAGCGGAGGGATGGTCACGCTGAGCGGAGCGCTCCCGACGACCTGACCCACGGCGTTCCCGGCGACGCTTCCCCCGACGTTGACCACTTTGCTCGCCGGCTGGCCGGTGATCGCGTTCGTCCCGCGGACCACGATCTGGGTGACGACGACCGTCCCATTGGCCGGGAAGAGACTGCGGGCGAGCTGGATCTGATTCGGCTCGTTCCAGAAGAGAACGGGATTGGCGGTCCCCGACGTCTCGGTACCGTGACTCGGGCTGATGAAGGTGACCCCGGCGGGGATCGACGGCGGCGGCGCCAGCGCGATATCCAGCCCGGTGAAATCGGCTTTGGGCACGGTGATCGGCGACAGGACGCCCTCCCCGGCGCTGACGCCGTTCGGCGGGAATGCGGTCAGCGCGTACGAGGCGCCGGGGGGTGCCATCACGGTTAACGAGAAGGTGCCGTCGCTCGGCGTCTGAGCGGACACACAAGCGCTCTGGGTGCCCGATCCCGTCGGACACGCTTGCACTGCCGCGCCGGCGACGGGCCGCCCGTTCAAGGTGACATGCCCGGAGAGCGTCACCCGGTTGGTGGCGGCGCCGGTGAGGAACACGGTGTGGGGACTGCCGGAGGCGTTGTCGGTCAAGGCCAGGGTCGCGTCGCGTCCGCCTACGGTGGCGGAGGCGAACGTGACCTGCGCGATACAGCCCGACCCGGCGGCGACGGTGTGCCCCGCGCAGCTGTCGTTGATCACTGCGAAGTCCGCGGGGTTGGCGCCTCCCAGCGTCGCGGAGGTGATCATCAGCGGCGCCGTGCCCGTGTTGGTCACGGTGATCGTCTGCGCCAAGCTAATCTTGCCGATGCCGATCGTCCCGAAGGCCAGGCTCGTTGCGCTCAGCTTCACCGCCGGTGCGCCGGCGTTGGCGGCGGCGATGACCACGTTCCTCGTCGCCGCGGCACGCGGGTTCCCAACGCTGCTGGCGCTCTGGCCGGTGTACACCTCGCCCGCGGTCGACGTGCCCGCGCTGTCGGTCTCGGTCACCGTCGCGGAATAGGTCCCCACGTTGGCGTAGACGTGGCTCGCCGTCGGAGTGCCCGTGGTGACGGGCGGGGTGCCGTCGCCGAAGTTCCACACGTACTTGACGATCGTCCCGAAGGCGACGGTCGAGGCGGAGGCATCGAAGGTGGTGTCCGAGCCGGGCGGGGCGCTGACGACGGTGAAGTTGGCGACCGGGGCCTGGTCGGGGGTGATGGCGATCCCGCGGGGCAGGCCGCCGACCGAGATCGGGTTTCCGGCCGTGCCGGAGGAGGCGTTGATCGGGGTCACGGTGCCGGCGGTGTCGTTGGTCACGTAGACGGTCTTCGAGTCCGGGGTGACCGCGATGGCGGCCGCTCCGCCGCTGACGGGGATCGCCGTACCCTTGTTGTTGCCGGAAAGGCTGATCGGCGTGACTCCGGATCCCGTGGTGACGTAGGCCTTGCCCCCGTCGGGTGCGATCGCGACCCCGAATACCCCGCCGCCGACCGTGATCGGCGAGCCGACTACCCCGGAGGCAAGCGTGATCGGATAGACGCTGTCGTTGGAGCCGGCACCTGCGTCGCCCACATACGCCGTGCTGCCATCGGGCGTGATCGCGATCGAGAACGGATGTGGGCCCAAGCCGGTGATTGCCGTCCCGACCGCGTTGCTCGAGACGGTGATTGGCAGTACCTCGGCGGTGCCGCCGGTGTTGGCGTTCATGGCCGCGTACGCCTTGGAGCCGTCCGGCGAGAAGGCGATTCCCTCGGGATTGCCGCCGACATTGATCCCTAGCCCCACTGTCGCCGGCGTGGTCGTGAGGTCGATCGGGAACACGAAGCCGTCTCGCGGATCGGTCATGTACGCCTTCGCGCCGTTCGGCGCGACCGCAAAGAAGTTCCCCGGACTGCTGGGAATGTTGATGGCGGCCTCCGCCGTGGAGGGACTCGTAGCGAGATTGACCGGCGTGATCTGTCCGGTGGCGCCCGTCGCGCCGGCGTCCACCACGTACCCGGTGCCGGCGTCCGGCGAGACCGCCACGCCGAGCCCTCCGGTGCCACCGGTCGTGATCGAGGACGCCACGCTGTTGCTCCCGAGATCGATCGTGCTCGCCGACGTGTCGCCCAGCGAGGAGTCAGTGACCAGCGCCTGCCACGACGCCGCGTGGGCGCCCGGCGTCCACCACCAGCCAGCGACGACGAAGACGATCAGGAGCGCGAGCACGGTTTTGGTCCGCAATCCTCGATCGCCGCAACCGCGCTCTCGGCAGTCCCGAGCAAACCAAAGGTTCGGCCCCATCAAATTGCCCTCCAGATCGGCCGCTAACCGAGCGGGAGTTTCTCAGATCCCTGCTCCGCGCGCAATGGTCGAGTTTCCGGACCGGCGGTGACGCTGTTATACGACGGTGGCCGCCTCCGCGAGCAGGTAGTCGGCGACCTCACGCAGATCGGCATCGAGGTGGCCGCAGAGCACGTCTCGCAGCAGGGCGCGCAGATTCTCGGACAGCTCCTCGACGAGACCGTCGGCGCCAGGTTCCGCCGGCGTGAGGCCCGCGATCACCGCGCGCTCGAGCGAGATCGCGTGGGCCGTGCGCTCAGCGAGGCCGGCGCGATCCGCCGGCTTGGCGCACAGCACGGCGAGCCGCTGCGCCATGCGTCCGCTCGCGGGGCCCTCGGGCTCGAGCAGCGCCCGCAACGCGAGCAGGTAATCGGTCAGCGCCTCAAACGGCGCCAGCCGCTCGCGGCCCATATCGAAGCGCGCGAGCGCCCAGGCGAGCTCGCCTCCGGACGGCGTGCGCCGGGAGATGAGGCTGCAGAAGGCCCGCAGCTCGTCCTCCTCGCCAGCCGGGATCAGGGTGACCCCGCGCGGGCGCCCGCTGCTCCCGAGGGCAAAGGGCCGCCACACGCCGGCGTCCGCCCGCGTCCACGCCAGCGGACCGAGGGCATAGCCGCCCCGCTCAAAGAGCCTGAGCGCAGTGAGCGCGCGGCGGAACCTGACCCGTGCGGTAGAGATGGGAGACCGGCCGGCGGGGGTGCGCTCGCCGGTGAGGGTCAGGACGATGAGCACGTTCGGCTCGTCGCTCTCCCCCCACACCGCGCCGGACGGGGCGTCGGTCAGCGAGTCGCCGGACTGGAGCGAGAGGCCGTCTCCGAGCGGCACCTCGTCGGTGGCGGACGCGAGGGCCACCCCGAGGAGGGGGGCGATCACCGTGGTCATGCGGCTTCCCTCGTAGAGCGCGAGCTCGAGCTCGGTGTAGGCGGCGTCGAACCGCGCGGGGTCGAACCCGAACTTGCTGCGCTCGGCGAACACGTGGCCGAGAAAGGTGCGCAGGGCCGCGTCGGCCCGCTCGCGCGGCTCGGCCGGCAGCGGGGGTTCGGCGCGCCCGCGTAGATACGAGTCGAGACCCTCCGACGCGGCGAGCATCCGCGCGGCCGGGGCGTAGGTGGGCAGCGCCGTCAGGCGATCGTGGCGCTCGCGGATGAAATCGCCAGTGAGCGGCCGGTAGCAGTACAGCGGCGCGCTCCCGCCCGGCTCCTCGACGAGCTCGAACGGGACTTCGGCGCCGCCCGCCGTCTCAGCCTCGAGCTGATCGGCCGCCTGCGTCGTGAAATCCTGGAGCAGTTGGTGGAGCGTACGGTTGCGCACGTCGGCCGTTTCGTCGGGCGCGGCGGCGATCCTGCCCGCGGGTAGTGCGCGCACCGTCCCTTGCAGACCAGCGCGGTCAGCGGCCGTCCTCGATCTCGGCGAGGTGAGCGATATTCGCGAGGTCCGACGGTTCGGCGCTCGGACCGCCCGCGAACCACGCCTCAAGGATCTCGCCGAGCTCGGCGTGCGAGGTCGCCCGCAGGCTGAGCGCGAGCACGTTGGCGTCATTCCACCGGCGCGCGCCGTCGGCGGTCTGCGCATCGGCGCATAGGGCGGCCCGGATCCCGAAGACCTTGTTGGCGGCGATCGAGGCCCCGGTCCCGGTCCAGCACGCGACAACTGCCTGGTCCGCACGGCCCTCGACGACATCGCGAGCGGCGGCCTCGCTGGCCCACGCCCAGTCGTCGCGCTCGTCCTCGAGGTAGGCGCCGTGGAGGATCGGGTGATGCCCGCGACTGCGCAGCTCCTCGGGCAGGACTTCGGCGATCCCGGTTAGCTCATCGGCGGAGACGGCGATCCTCACGGCTGTTCGCGCCGGCGCTGGAGGTCAGGCGGCTACGACGACGGGCTCGCGCTCGCGCTCGGCGGACTCGTCCACGTCGGCGACCGCCTCGCAGTCGATCCCCAGCCACTGGCTCCCGTAGGCCCGCATGCTCTCGATCAGCGGCACGAGCGCGCGGCCCTTCTCGGTGAGCGCATATTCGACCCGCGGCGGAACCTCCGGGTACGTCTGGCGCGCGACGATCCCCGCCTCCTCGAGCGCCCGCAGCCGCAGCGACAGCGTGCGCGGGCTGATGCCCTGCAACGACCGCTCAAGCTCACAGAACCGCGAGCGCCCCTCGGCCAGGTCACGGATGACCAGCAGCGTCCATTTCCCGCAAACGATCTCAGCGGTACGGCAAACTGGGCACGAGTCCTTCGAGGCCATCTCTAAGCCCCATTGTAGCGCGATGCTTTACGAACTGAAGTGGGGCGAGACGGCGGCTTGCAGGCGCTTAGGCGGCCACGCCCGGTCGCGATGGCGGTGCGGAGGATCCTTGACGTCCTGGGGACGACTGGGAGCCCGAAGGCCGGGAGCCGCCGACCCCAGCCGGCCCACCGGGCACGCCGGGGCGCTTTAGCATCTCCGGGCCGGCCCCGGTCTCGCGCAGCCGCTGGTCCATCAGATCCTCCATCGAGGTAGCCGTGCGACCCTCGGCGGCCACCAGGAGCTTGAAGTCGTGCGGACTCGTGGCGACCCGCAGCGCATCCTCGATCGAGACCCGACCGGCCTGATGGTGGGAGAGGAGCGCCTGGTCGAACGTCTGCATCCCGTAGTACTCGCCTTCGGCGATGACCTCCCGGAGGCGGCCGGTCTGCACGGGGTCGACGATCATGTCGCGCGCGCGGCCCGTCATGCGCAGGATCTCGCACACCGCCACGCGACCGTCGCCGCTCGGCGTTCGGACGAGGCGCTGGGAGATGACCGCCTTCAGCGTGCCGCCGAGCATCGCCCGGGCCTGCTGGTGCTGGTGGGGCGGGAAGAAGTCGATGATCCGGTTGACCGTCTCCGGGGCGTCGAGGGTGTGGACGGTGGAGAGGACCAGGTGGCCGGTCTCGGCCGCCGACAGGGCCGCTTGCACGGTCTCCTCGTCGCGCATCTCGCCGATCAGGATCACATCCGGGTCCTGGCGCAGCACTCGACGCAGGGCGCGATTGAACGAGGCTGTGTCGATCCCGACCTCGCGCTGGTTGATGATTGAGTTGCGGTCGGAGTGGAGGTACTCGATCGGGTCCTCGATGGTCACGATGTGGCGCGACTTGGTCTCGTTGATCTGGTCGATCATCGCGGCGAGCGTCGTCGACTTGCCCGATCCCGTGGTGCCCGTGAGGAGGATGAGGCCGCGCTCCTCGTCGGCGATCTCGCTCATCACCGGCGGTAGCCCGAGGTCGTCGATGGTGCGGACCGCGAAGGGGATGACGCGAGCGGCGATCGAGACGTTTCCGCGCTGCCTGAACGCGTTGACGCGGAAGCGGGCGAGCCCTTCGACGGCGTAGGCGAAGTCGACCTCGTGCTCGCGGTCGAACTCGGCCAGCTTGTCGTGGTCGGTGAGCATCTCCCGCAGCACCCGGTCGGTGTCGGCCGGGCGCATGGGCTCGTATTCCTCGATCGGCTCAAGCTTGCCGTGGATGCGGGCCAGCGGGCGCGAGGGGACCTTGAGATGCAGGTCCGAGCCCTCCTTGCGCACCACGTAACGAAGCGCCTCGTGCAGTTCGAACATCTGCCCAGTCATCGGCGCGACGACGTGCCCGCTTGAGCGGGCACGTCATCACGCTGGCCGTACTTGGACGGATGTTGCCGTCGAAGCCTGGCTAGGCGACGTCGCGAAGCTTCTGCGCTTCGGCGAGCGACTGGAGCTTCTTGAGCGACTGATTCTCGATCTGCCGGATGCGCTCGCGGGTCACGTTGAACGTGCGGCCGACCTCATCGAGGGTCCGCGGGTGCTCGCCGCCGAGGCCGTACCGGAGCTCGAGCACGCGGCGCTCGCGGTAGCTCAGGTTCTCGAGCGCCTCCCGCAGGGCCTCCTTGGTCAGGATCTCCGCGGCCCGCTCGTATGGCGACTCGGCCCGCTCGTCGGCGATGAACTGGCCGAACTCGGACTCCTCCTCGTCGCCGACCGGCTTCTCCAGCGACACCGGAGCCTGCGCTGAGCGCTTGATCGACTCGACCTCGTCGGGCTCGATGCCCGTGACCTCTGCGATCTCCTCGGCGGTGGGCTCGCGACCGAGCTCGGTCACCAGCTTGCGCTCGGCGCGACCGATCTTGTTGAGCTTCTCGACCACGTGCACGGGGATCCGGATCGTCCTCGCCTTATAGGCGAGGGCGCGGGCGATCGCCTGGCGGATCCACCAGGTGGCGTAGGTCGAGAACTTGAAGCCCTTCCGGTAGTCGAACTTCTCGGCGGCCCGCACGAGCCCGAGCGTTCCCTCCTGGATCAGGTCCAGGAAGGGCAGCCCCTGGTTGCGATAGTTCTTGGCGATGGACACGACGAGCCGGAGGTTCGACTCGACCATCTTCTGCTTCGCGTCGAGGTCACCGCGCTCGATCCGCTTGGCGAGATCGACCTCCTCCTGCGCGGTCAGCAGCCGCACCTTTCCGATGTCCTTCAGGAACAGCTGAAGCGAATCGGTCGTCATGTCCGGCTTGAGATCGAGCGCCGTCTTCGGCTTGCGGCGACCGCGCTTGTCCGGTGCGCGCTCGACCTCGGCCGCAGCCAGCGCGGGATCAACCTCCTCCACAAGCTCGATCTCCGCGCGCTCGAGGAAGCCGTGCAGCTCCTCGACGTCGGCCTCGTCAAGATCGAGTTCCGACACCGCGCCAGCAATTTCGGCGTACGTGAGCACGCCCACCTGCTGCCCGCGGTTGACGAGACCCTTGATCTCTTCGAGTTCCTGTAGTTCGGCTACTGACATCTGGTTCCGTTTCCGTCGAAAGGTGTCGCCCAACTGGATATCCGGCGACACCGAGGACTGACCACGGGATCCGCCCTCACGGCGCACACCCGCTACTTAAACACATAGACCTATAGTACTCGCTATACTTTATGAAGTCAAGGGAGGCCGCTGCCTCGGAGGCGTTAGCGCGGCGGTCGTCTGACTCGGCGCCGCATCGGCGGCGCTCAGTTCTATTACGTCAAACGGCCCCGCCCGTTTCAAGTTGCGGCAAAATTTCTCATAATTCGCGGTTTATCCGTCTATCGGCTGGTCCTCACCCCGCTCTGACGGGGGTGGACGGTCGTGTCGCGCCTCGCGGGCTCCGCCGTGAACCGATGTCCGACTGGTTGCGCGGGCGCGGGCGCAACCGGGGGACAGCAGTTTGGCGGCCCCTGCCCCCCGGCCGTCCCCCGCGTGCGGAACTCGCCCCCGACCCGAACCGATGTCCTTTGGTCCGGAGGGGCCGGACCGATGGACAGCAGTTCGTTCGCGCCGACGCGCGCCGACGCGCGCCG
>JALYZL010000264.1 GCA_030948875.1 Actinomycetota bacterium | reverse complement strand
GGCGAGGCCTGGGCCCGCTCAGCCGCGCGGGTGAGGGCACGGAACGTCAGCTCGTTGGCGAGGTGGCGCTTGTACTCGATCGGCCCGCGACCGTCGGAGCTCGGCGAGCAGTCGGCGGCGGCGAGCTTGCCCGCCTCCCTGAACAGCGACTCGGACGGCGTCCTGGCACGCAGCAGCTCCTCCGACCGGGTGGCGTGAATCGTCGTCAGCCCGACCGCGCTGAGCGCGATGCCGACGTCGGAGATGGTGCCATTGTCGATCCACACACAGGCCGACACGGCGCAGATCGCCCAGTCGCCGGCGCGGCGCTCCACCTTCTCGTGGGCGCTGCCGGCACCAGAACGGAGCGGGAGCCGGACCTCGGTGAGCAGCTCGCCGTCGCCGACGGCGGTCATGTAGGGGCCGATGTGGAAGTCCTCGATCCCGACCACGCGCTCGCCGTCGGCGCCGCGGATGACCACCTGCGCCTTGGCGGCCGAGCAGACGGCCGAGAGATCCTCGGCGGCGTCGGCCTGGCACAGCGAACCGCCGATGGTGCCGCGGTTGCGGACCACCGGGTCGGCGATCACCTCCTCGGCGTCGGCGAAGACGGGAAAGTTCCGAGTCAGGAGATTGGACTTCAGAAGCTCCACGTGCCGGGTCAGCGCACCGATCCGGATCTCATCGCCTTGCTCACGGATGTAGGAGAGCTCGGTCAGGTCGTTGATGTCGACGAGATGGTCCGGATTGGCCAGCCGCAGCTTCATCATCGGCAGCAGGCTGTGCCCGCCCGCGACGACGCGTGCTGACCCGCCGAGCCTCTGAAGCGTTGCCACCGCGTCATCGACGCTGCTCGCGCGCGTGTACTCGAACTTGGCCGGGGTCTGCAAGGGAACTCCTCCTCCGCGCGGAAACGCTTACAAGTGGCTATACGTATACGGCACCATCGTAGTCAATGGTTCACCGAGTTCGACGTCGGCCGCCGTCTCGGACTCGTGAGCGGACCTCGCCTGTAACTGCGCCGGCAAGGTCGTCGAACTCGCGGCCCCTCTGGACACCGACCGGCTCGCCGGGGGCAACTGCCTTCCCGGCCGGGCCCACCCGTCACCGCCGGTAACGGATGACGTCGTCCTCGCCGCCGAACGCGGGCCGCGACGGCTGCGATGGCGGCGTCGGCGGGGTGGCCGGCTGCGATGTCGGGGCCGGTGACCCAACCGGAGCCGCCGGCTCTGCCACCTGCGTAGAGGGCATCGGGGCGTCTTCACTGGGGCCGCCCCGCCGATAACGGATGACGTCGTCCTCGCCGCCGAACGCGGGCCGCGACGGCTGCGATGGCGTCGGCGGCGTGGGCAGGGTGGCCGGCTGCGACGTCGGGGGCGGCCACCGAACCGGAGGCGCCGGCTCGGTCACCTGCGTCGAGGGCATCGAAACGTCTCCACTTGGGCTGTATTGCACGGGGGAGTTCGCCCCGACAACGGGGGACTTCGGCCGGTTGCCTTCACCGCGGGGGTCCGGGAAAAGCGACCGAGGCGAGGCGCTCGCGTACAGAGGGTCCCTGAGCGCCGCGCCCCGCATGGGCGCGCCGAGTGGAGCGCCGCGGCCGAGGCGCGCGAGCTGGAGAGCGCCCCTCGAGTAGACCACGCCGAAGTGCCTGGGCTTGCCCGGCCGTCCCTGGCGGGCAAGGAAGGCCTGTCCGCCGCCCGGGAACAACGATTCGATCAAGCCCGCGCTGTCCTCGACGCCGGCCTTCTTGATCAGCAGGCCCTCGAGGAGATCGGTCCCGGCGCCCAGATCGCCGACGATCTTGCTCACCAGCTGGTTGACCGGCGCGGTCTTCTGGACGAGCTCCGTGACGGGCGGGATGACGACGTCGAGGCCGTTGGAGATCGTCTTCAGCTCGAGGATGATCGCCAGCAGAAAGACGACAATGGCCGCGACGATGAGGACGACGGCGGCGATCGTGATGATCGCCGCGGGGGCGACGCTGGCCACGGTGGTGAACATGGCCGCTACGCGTCCTCCATGAGAATGTCGAGCGATCCGCCGAAGTTCGCGACGACGCCGATGATCTGACTTACCGCCGGCTGCGTCGTGTGGAGCAGCTGGACCGCGTCGAGGTCCCGCGATCCCGCCTTCGCCACCTGGGCGATGGCATCGATGCTGGGAGGAACGCTCTTCGCGGCCACCAGGACCCCGCGCAGGAGAACCACCACCACCGGAAGGATGACGAACAGGAGCACCAGGGCTCCGGCGTACCCGAGAACGGGAGTGATAGACGCTAGGAAGGGCGTCATCGCTGTGCCTGCGCGTGCTCGACGACAACTTCGGCCTTCTGGGCGACGACCGGCAGCAGACCGAGCAGTGTGCCAGCCCGCTCGTTGACGGCGCTGAGAGCCCCGCCCAGCGGGCGTAGGTGCTGGGTTTCCACGGTCGTCAGGGCTGACGCCAGGGTCGAGAGGCCGTCGGAGATCACGAGCAGGCGCCGCCGGATCTCGATGAGAGCCAGGGCGAGCACCGCGACAAGAACGACGGCCTCGACGACGCTCAGCAAGATCAAGAGGTTGGTGCTCATGTCACCCCGTTTCGTAGCCCTGGGACAGGGCGTTCATGTACCCATCGAGGACGACGCCCTCTTCCGCGATGACGTCCAGCACGGCCGGCAGGTCCACGAGCTGCGGAATATTCGCGGTCTGGCTGGCGACGGCGCCCGCGGCCACGAGGAGACCGCCGACACTTTCCCTGATGTCCGCGACGAAGCTCAGGAGCATTAGCATCAGCGCGACCACGACGAGCACGACGACGAGGCCCAATCCGAGAATCACGTACCACACGGTCCGTTCGGAATCGGTCAGTGCGGCGGTTGCGATGGTCATCATTTTCCGACCGCCACCTTTCGAAGCGTGCGGGTCGAATGGAGGATCCTTACGCCCGAGTCGAGGATCCTGGGGATGTTGTTGAGCTCGACGCTCTGCTCACGAATCGTTTCGACCGCCTCCCTCGCGAGACGGGCCTGCGTGGCGATCTTCGACGCCCAGAACATGATCGTGAGGACGATGACCACAGCAATGGTCGTGACGGCAAATGCAGCGGCGAAGCCCACGTACCAAACAGTGATGTTCCCGCCGATCAGCATGCGTCGAACAATAGTCAATGTGTCCTTCAGCGGCTAGACCTGTGTAATCCGAAACACACTGCCACTGGTCAAGGCGCGTTAGTCATTCACTTCGCGTTGCCGTTGCAGTCGGTCGTGGGCCCGGCGAGGTTGATCAGGCCCGAGCAATCGATCGAGTTGGCGTGTCCGACCACCGTCGAGCTGCCGTTGGTGAGTCCGACATTCGCGAGGATGTTGTCGAAGTCACTCTTGATCCCCGCCACGATGCCGATGATCGTATCGACGTTGTTGTTGATCTGGTGCACGCCTGGCTGGATCAGGCGTACCGTCGAAAGAATCCCCGCGAAGTCGTTGTCGACTCGCGTGAGGTCCGGAGTGATCGAGCTCCCGCTCGTCCCGACCGGACCCACCGCCGCTTTGACCGTGGCGACCCGGCTGTGGATCGAATTGACGCTGCTGTTGATCGAGGCGACCGATCCTGCGATCGAGGACACGTGCGCGCCGATGGAAGCGACCGTGGCGTGGATCGCCAGCACGTTGTTGTTGATCGCGAGCGCGTTCTGATTGATCTGGTGAACCACGCCGTTGATCGCCGTCGCGTTACGGAGAATCGGCCCCACCTTCGAGTCGATCGACCGCGCCGTGGCGAGGATCGTGGCCGCCTGGTGCGTCAGCGGCGCCGCCGCGGCGTTGATGGTGACCGTTTCCTTGGCCACCATGCCGGCGTACCTGATGAAGTCCAGGTTGCTGCGGATCGGGGTGAGGCTGTTGTTGATCACCCTCACCCGATGCTTGATCTGCACCGCCGACGTCAGCGTCCCCGTGAGCTCAAGGACCGACACGAGAGCCCACGCGATAACGATCGAGAAGCAGATCCCGGCAAGCAGCGGTCCGAGTCCCGTCGGGCGCTCTCGGTCCGTCCTGGTTGCGCTCATCGTGGTTGCTCTCCGCTCATCGCTCGTTCGCCGCTCACTGTACGGGGCACGGGCCAGCCGGGTTGGTCGCGCCGGTCGCGCCTACGATCCCCGCTAAGAGGTTCCCGTTGGTGAGAACGGGCGCCTTGCAGATGCTGTTCAAGTGGCCGTTGGCCGACTGCAGGCCCGTGAGGATCTGGCCGGCATCCGACAGGACCGCGTTCAGACCGCTCGGGTTGTCGAGCAGCCTCTCGACCCGCGTGACGATCGCCGCCGTGCCCTCGGTTGGGGCCTCGGCCGTGTGCAGGATCGAGTTGATCGAGCCCGCCCGGTTGCGGATGGTGACCGCCGTGTTGGTGACGTTCTGGAGTGAGTTGGAGATCGTAACCAGCATGTTCGACGTGTCTGCCAGCGAGCCCTCGACTCCCCCGAGGGTGTTGGATACGCCGACCAGCGCGCTCGAGATCGTGCCCAGCATGCCTGCGGTGCTCACGAGCGAGTTCGACGTGTTGACCAACGAGCCCGATG
>JALYZL010000262.1 GCA_030948875.1 Actinomycetota bacterium | reverse complement strand
GCATCCCACCGACGCAGGCGCGGCAGATGATCGAGGCGTCGGCGACGGCGCAGCGGACTTCGACGGCGCTCGCGGCGATCACCGCGCGCCGACCTGTCGC
This sequence comes from Actinomycetota bacterium, assembly GCA_030948875.1. Taxonomy (GTDB): domain Bacteria; phylum Actinomycetota; class Thermoleophilia; order Solirubrobacterales; family Solirubrobacteraceae; genus Palsa-465. The sequence continues at coordinate 3,713 of JALYZL010000262.1, read as the reverse complement.
CGCTGCTGGCGCGCACGGCGGCGCCGATGGGGGTGATCTGGGGCACTCGCGACCGCACGATTCCGGCCCGCAACGTCGATCTCGTGCGCGAGGCCCGGCCCGATGCGCGCGTGGCGATGATCGAGCGTGCCGGTCACGTCCCGATGGTGGAGCGGCCGGGGACGCTCATCGCCGCGCTGGAGGGGCTGCTGGCAGCGCTTGACAAAGACTCAACAACTTCGGATCCGGATCCCTCTACCTTCGCGTGAGCACTGCGATGCGCTCTGACCCCACATTCGTGCGCGGCCGGCTGCGGCTCGCCGACTGCCGGCGCCTGACCTACTCGGAGACCGGGCCGCGGGACGGTATTCACGTCCTGTACCGCCATGGCGCGATCGGGACGCCGCTCGGGGCGGCCGTCGATCTCGAGACGCTCGCCGGCGAGCTCGGGGTCCGCTACATCGCGATCAGCCGGCCGGGGATCGGCGGATCGGATCTCGCCCCGGGCCGGACTGTGCTCGGGTTCGCACGGACGTCAGGGAGCTCGTCGACGAACTGGGCACCGAGCGGCTAGGGGTGGTGGGGGTCTCGGCCGGGGGTCCCTATGCGCTCGCGGTCGCGCGTGAGCTCGAGGCGCGCGTCGACCGGGTGGCCCTGTGCAGCTCGCTCTCGCCGCTGTGCTTTCCCCACCGGACTCCGGGAATGCAGTGGCGGATCCGGCTCGCGCTCGCCGTGCTGGCGGGCGCGCCGGAGATGTGCGCGGCGATCGGCGACATGGCGGTGCCGGTGATCCGTCGCCATCCCGAGTTGCTCACGCGCGTGATCGCCGCCCATGCGGCGCCCGGCGAGCGCCGGCTCCTCCAGCGCGCCGACGAGCGATCCGCGGCGAGCACGAGCTTCCTAGACGCCGCGAGGGACGGCGTGCGCGGCATGATCGAGGACTATCTCGTGTACGCGAGCCCGTGGGGCTTCGGCCGAGCGAAGTGGCGGCGGAGGTCCATCTCTGGCACGGCCTAGAAGATCCGCTCGTCCCCGTCGAGCATGCCCTCCAGCTCGCGATCTCGCTCCCGCGCTGCCGGGTCTTCCTCGACCCCGACCAAGGCCATCACTTCTTCCGCCGGCGCTTGGCGAAGATCCTCGCCGTGCTCGTCGGGCGCGTGGACGACCCCGGCTCGGACGCCACGGTGATCGCCGGAGTCCGGGCGCGCGGGGGCAGACGCACCCCCGCGCGCAGGCGACGAGCCTAAGCGGCCAGCCCGAGCTCCTCCTCGGTCTCGGCCAGGTGCTGGTGGGACGGGCAGTACCCGTTGTGTGGTAGCGGCATCCGCTGGCAGGGCGCGCCCTTGCGGGTGGTGGCCCGGCACTGGAGGGGGTTGCCGTAGACGTCGTACCCCTTCTGAGGTTGCTGGCGCAGGATGTCGTCCGCGCACGCCAGGTAGCGCTCGATCACGCGTAGGACGCGCGGTTGGGCGCACATCGGGAAATACCACCGGATGTCTGAGAACAGGGTCCGAGCTGGATGCGCGAAGTAGTGCCGATCGGTTGCGAGCCGCTCGATCACGGCTTCGCAGGCGCGTAGCACGCGCTCGTGGTTGACGGGATGACCGCAACCGTGGTCATCCTCGACGATGTCGCTGGCCAGCTCCCTGTAGATGGCCCGACTGAAGCGATACATACTGACTTGATCTCCTTTCGGCCCCCGCCTTGGCACCGTCGTGAGCGGCCGCGAGTATCGCGCCGACTTGTAAAGGGAGTGTCATCGCTCATATTAACTGCGTGTTAAGTCGCCTGGACGTGGCACCTATCGCCAACGACTGCGTCCAGACCCGCGCGTCCGTCCAGGGCCCCCGATCACACCCAGCGATCGAAGGCCGGACGCCCCGAGGGCTCGATCATCACGTGCAGCCCCTCGAAGGCCGGATCGAGTTCGGGGAAGTCGCGTCGCTGGTGCGCGCCGCGGCTCTCGGTGCGTGCGAGCGCCGCATCCGCGATCAGCCGCACAAGCGGATGGGGATCGTCGCGCAGCGGCCACAGCCCGTCGCGGTCGCGCTCGATACCCGCCCGCTCCCACAGGGCCTGTCGGCTCGCGGCCGTGAGCGCGGCCGGTCGGGGCGGTGGTTGCGCAGTGCCCAGCGCGTCGGCCGGGACGGCGGGCTCGGCGAGGGCGGCGCGTGCGGCGCGGGCTCCGAACACGAAGCATTCCGAGAGTGAGTTGGAGGCGAGGCGGTTGGCGCCGTGCAGGCCGGTGCACGCACACTCGCCGACGGCGTAGAGCCCGGGAACGGTCGAGCGCCCGTAGAGATCGGTGGCGATCCCGCCCATCATGTAGTGGGCCGCGGGGGAGACGGGCACGAGCTGGCGCTCGGGGTCGATCCCGGCATGCCTGAGCGCGTCGACGACATTGGGAAAGAGCCCCGGATCGACCTCGCGCATGTCGAGCGCCACCGAGCGGGCGCCGGTGTCGGTCATCAGGTGCTGGATCGCGCGAGCCACCTCGTCACGCGGCGCGAGCTCGTCGACGAAGCGCTCGCCGCGCGCGTCGAGGAGCCGCGCGCCCTCGCCTCGGATCGCTTCGGTGATGAGGAACCCGTCGCCGCCGTTGGGTGCCGCGATCGCCGTCGGGTGGAACTGGACGAGCTCGAGATCGGCGAGCGCGGCCCCGGCCGCGTGGGCGAGAAGCAGCCCGCCGCCGGTCGCGCCGGCAGGGTTGGTGGTCCGCGCCCACAGCGCCGCGGCACCGCCGGTGGCGAGCACTACGGCGGCGCTGGCCACGCGATTGGCGCGCGCGTTGGCGCCGTCGAGGAAGACCCCCTTGCAGCGGCCGTCGATACCGATCACTCCCACAGCCCGCCGGCCCTCGAGGACGTCGATCGAGGGATGCTCGGCCACCAGCGCGGACAAATGGCGGGTGATGCGACGGCCGGTCGCGCTCCCGCCGGCGTGGACGACGCGTCGGGCTGAATGTCCTCCCTCGAGCCCGAGAGCGAGCCGGCCGTGCCGGTCGGAGTCGAACCGCACCCCGAGCTCGGCGAGGTCGTGGACGACCGCCGGCGCCTCGTTGCACAGAACCCGCGCGGCCGATTCGCGGACCGCGCCGCGGCCCGCGGTGACCGTGTCACGCAGATGGCGCTCGGGAGCGTCGTCGTCGGCGAGCGCCGCCGCGAGCCCGCCCTGGGCCCAGTAGCTCGCCGACTCGGCAAGGGGCGTGGCGGAAACGAGCGTCACGCACCCGCCGTCGCGCGCCGCGCACAACGCCGCGTACAGGCCCGCGCCGCCGGCGCCGACGACCGCAACATCGGTGTGCAGGCGTTCCAGGGGAGATACCCTAGTGGCTGTGAGCAGCGCCTATGCGTGCTGCAGTGCCCGCACGGTGAGGTACACCGGCCCGGTGCTCGAGCACGCGGAGAAGGGGAACGGGACCACCTTCGATGTAGTCAGGTTCGGCGGAAAGACGCGCAGTCCCGCGGCCGTGACCTCGTGGCAGGCGGCGCTCGGAAAGTTGCCCGCCTGGACGATGCGGAGCACGGCGGTGGCGGTGGCGCCGCTGGCGAGGGTGACGGTGCGGGGCGTGTGGGAGGTGTCGCGCGACGCCGCGCTCCCAAGTTGGTGTCCGGCGAGGTCGACGGCCGAGACCCCTGCGTAGCCGTTGAGCGTGCACGTCTGCCCCGAGAGGTTGGTGAGCTCGAGCGCGTAGAAGATGCTTCCGGCGGCTCCGTTGCCCTGGGTGTTCAGCC
>JALYZL010000250.1 GCA_030948875.1 Actinomycetota bacterium | reverse complement strand
CCCCCCCGCCGCGCTCGCCGTGCACTCCGAACTGCAGGTGTCCGTCGTCCTCGCCGGCGTCCGTCCCGAGGAGCTCGCCGACTGGGCCGAGGGACCGCTCCAGCCGGTCGCCGCGGTCAGCTTCGCGGTCTCGCCCGACGTGCAGGCCCACGTCGTCGAACCGGTGGTCGACACCGCGCGGCGGCTCGCGGGGCGGGGCGGAGACGTGGTGCTCCTCATCGACACGCTCGACGGCCTGCCACCGCTGGCCGCGCGCAAGGCGCTCGCCGCCGCCCGCAACATTGTCGACGGCGGCTCGCTGACCATGATCGCGACCGCGACCGAGCCGATCGGCGGCGAGACGACGGTGATCGCGCTCGACGTCGCGCTCACCAGCACTGGGCGCTTTCCCGCCATCGACCTGCTGCGGAGCGGGACGATCCGCCCCGAGCGCCTGGTGGGCGAAGCGGCGGCCGAGGCGATCGCCCGGGCGCGCATCGAGGCGGCCGAGGAGGCCTGACCGCGCCTAGTAGGCGGTGCAGCGCGAACGGTGGCGCGGTCGGGACTTGTAGCTCGCGCCGCCGCCGCGGTTCCACAGGACACGATCGACCGAGGCCGCGGAAGCGCCCGGCGGCGCCAACAATGCGCTTCGCACAGCAAGTCAGCGAACACGTGTTCTGTTCTTGCTCGCTACGCCGGACGTTATGATGTTTGTATGAAGAAGCGCCGCGTGACCTTGAATCTCGACGAGGATGTCGTTGAAGCTCTCGAATCGGTCCGAGGGAGGCCGAGATCGCCGCAGCCGAGGCACTGGTAGAGCAGTTGGAGCTGTCGTCGCCGCAACTCGGAGCCGCGTGACCACGGCCGTCGTCTTGGACGCCGCTGCATTCGATGTGCTGGACCGACCCGAGGGTGTCGCGATGCGGCATCTGCTCCGGGTCGTGCTCGGACGTGGCGGTGAGGTCCGCTGCGCGGTGCTCGCGAAGCTTGTCGGTGCCGTTCTTCACAGCGCCGGCCACGGAAGCGAATCAATCGCCGACGCCCACGTGATCGCCGGCTTCGACGCGGCGATCGTGATCACCTCGGATCCGGACGACATCGCCGAGCTGGCGACCGCCATGCCAGGCACCAGGATCGTCGCGCGCTCTCCGGACCTTCACGAGCGCTGACGACGCGCAGCCCCCGATCGTCCGCTGACACCGTTAGGGACGATCTACCGACATACCGCGAGAATCCCACCGACAGGCGTTCGGGACTCCACACCACGCGCTGGAGCATGACGTCGAACCCAGCGTCGGGCAAACACCCCCGGCATCGACCGGACGCAACAAACGATCGCGGCGAACGGGACCGTCACCGGCGCGTGCCGCTACGCGGCAGGGTCCATCCTCGTACGCCGATATGCTACGATCATGGGAATATCCGATGATCGAAATGAATTCGCGTCCGAGGTACAGCTGCGGCGAGGATTGGGCCGCTCGCTCAGGACGCTCGGGACCGAGTTGGATCGCCTCGATGAGGCGGTCGCAGATCGGTTCGGGCTGCACCGCACGGATCTGCGCTGCTTGGAGATCATCGGGCGGGCGGCCCCAGTGGCGGCGGGCCGGCTCGCCACGATGGCCGGGTTGAGCACCTCGGCGGTGACCGCCATGCTCGACCGGACCGAGCGGGCCGGGTACGTGCGCCGAAGCGCCGATCCGTCGGATCGGCGGCGCGTGCTCGTCGATCTGACCGGTAAGGGCCGCGAGTCCGGGCGGGCCGCGTTCACCGGTCTGATGCGCGAGACCGACCGCCTGCTGGGCAGCTACACGCTGGCCGAGCTCGAGCTGCTCAACGGGTTTCTGGCGCGAGTCTGTGCGGTAGTCGTCGCCCAGGCCGAGATCGCCACCAGCGAGACGGGACGCAGCGGTGGCGGCGCTGAGCGGTCGCCTGCGGAGGACACGAGCGGGGCGGACTGAGATGGTCGGCTACGTGCGGTTGGAGATGGCCCGGACCCTGCGCGACGGCCGCTACCTCGTCTTAGCGATCGGAGCGCCGGTGGGCTTCTACCTGCTGTTTGCCGCCGTCTTCGCCGGACAATCGAGCCGGACGAACGGAACGTTCGGCCTACCGGCCACGGTGGAGATCATGGTGGCGATGGCGACATTCGGCGCCATGTGGGGTGCGTTGTCCGCGACCGCCCCCCGGCTGGCCCGGGACCGGGAGGGTGGCTGGTTGGCGTACCTCGAGACCACCCCGCTGCATCCCGGCATGGTGCTGGGCGCTCGGATCGTGGCCGGGCTCGCGGTGGCACTCCCGGCGATCGTCGCGGTCGGGATCACCGCAGTGCTCGCGCACGGCGTGGGGCTCGCGGGCTGGCAGTGGGCGGTCGGGCTGGGCCTGCTGTGGGTGGGCACGGTGCCATGGGTGGGGCTCGGGATCGCGATCGGATCGCTGACCAGCAGCACCGTCGCCTACGCGCTGAGCACCGCGCTGTACTTCGCCTTCGCTGCCCTCGGCGGATTGTGGGTGCCTCCCGGGGTCCTGCCCCCGACCCTGCGCGCGCTCGCCAAGGCGCTGCCCTCTTACGACCAGGCCGCATTGGGCTGGCATGTCGCCGCCGGCGGCGCGCCCACCCTGGAGAACGGGCTCGTACTAGCGGCGTGGACAGCAGGGCTGACCCTGCTCCCCCTCGCCGTCCACCGGACGCGGCGCCAGGGTCGGCCCGAGCCCACTCCCGTCGCCGTGCATAGTCCGGTGGCCATCGAGCTCAATGGACTAACCAAACGATTCGGCACCATCACAGCTCTCGATGGGATCGACCTCACGATACCCCAGGGCGAGACGGTGGCGCTGCTCGGACCCAACGGCGCGGGCAAGACCACCATGATCGCGATCCTGCTGGGCCTACTCGACCCCACCAGCGGGTCGGCGCGGGTGTTCGGATCAACCCCCAGCCGCGCGACCCGCGCGGGGCTGGTCGGCGTGATGCTGCAAGACGCCGAGCTGATGGCAGGCATCAAGGTCGGCGAGCTGGTCCGCTTCGTACGCGGCATCTACCCGAGTCCGGCCGACCTGGCCACCCTGATCGAGACGGCCGGCATCGGTGAGCTGCTGAGGCGCCGCACCGACCGGCTCTCGGGCGGTCAGGCGCAACGCGTCCGCTTCGCCCTGGCCGCCGCCGGCGACCCGCGGCTGCTCGTGCTCGACGAGCCCACCGCAGCGATGGACGTGCAAGCCCGGCAGGCCTTCTGGACCGGACTGATCGATCACACCAAGCGCGGCACCACCGTGGTGTTCTCCACCCACAACTTGGAAGAAGCCGACAAGCACGCCAACCGGGTCGTGCTCATCCGCTCCGGACGGATCGTGGCCGACGGCACCCCCGAGCAGGTCAAGGCCGCCGCCGGAGGTGGGCGAATCGTCCGCTTTCGGCTGGTACGCGGCAGCCCGGAGCAGCTGGGCGAGCTGCCGGGAGCCACCGCCGTCCACGCCGACGAGCGCGGCGTGACTGTGCAAACCACGGACGCCGATGCCACCATCTGGGCCCTGTATCCCGTGCGCGACAGCATCGCCGACATCGAGGTGATCGAAGGCACCCTCGAAGAGGCGTTCCTGAGCCTCACCTCCGCGCCGGGCGCGCCCTGAGGAGGGATCGCGGTCACAGCGATTTGACCCGCGAGCTCGAGCCCGCGGCGGCGCGAGCTGCAGTCGCTGCGCGACCGTCGAACCCGCCGCCCGCCCCGCTAACGTCCAAAGGCACGCATGCCCGAGCCGATTAGCGACATCGACAATCTCCTCGCGGGACTCAACGACCCTCAGCGCGAGGCGGTCACCCACGGCGAGGGTCCGCTTCTCATCCTCGCCGGGGCCGGGTCGGGGAAGACGCGCGTGCTTACCCACCGGATCGCCTACCTCGTCGCCTCCGACTTCGCGAAACCGAGTGAGATCCTGGCCATCACCTTCACCAACAAGGCGGCCCAGGAGATGCGCGAGCGCGTCGAGCTGCTCGTAGGCCGGCGCACCCGGGCGATGTGGGTCATGACCTTCCACGCCGCCTGCGCGCGGATGCTCCGAGCCAACGCCGATCGTCTCGGCTACACGCGCCAGTTCACGATCTACGACCAGGCCGACGCCCGCCGGCTTGTGAAGCGCTGCCTCGACGAGCTCGGCATCGACCCGAAGCGCTTCACCCCCGGCGCGATCCACACCCAGATCTCCGACGCCAAGAACCATCTGCGCGACGCCGAGGCCTACGGTCAGATGGTCGGCTCATACTTCGAGCAGACCGTCGCCGACGCATTCCGGCTGTACGAACGCGAGCTCCATCGCATGAACGCGATGGACTTCGACGACCTCCTCGTACGCGCGGTGAACGTCCTCGACCTCTTCCCCGAGGTCCGCGAGCGCTACTCGACCACGTTCCGCGACGTCCTCGTCGACGAGTACCAGGACACCAACCACGCCCAGTACCGCTGGCTGCAGCTGTTGGCGGGGGAGCATAGGAATCTGGCGGTAGTGGGGGACGACGCGCAGTGCCTGCTCGCGGGGACACGCATCACGATGGCCGACGGCACGGAGCGCCCGATTGAGGACGTCCGCCCTGGAGACGCCGTCATGTCCGGCTACGGAAGCGGCGACTTTCGCGGCGCGAAGGTGCTCGCCGTGCATCGGTCCAAGCGCCCTCAAGGCGTCGCCATCACCACTACCTCGGGGCGCCGCGTCGTCAGCACTCCCGAGCACGTGCATTTCGCCGGCTACGTGGTGGGGCGTGCTCCGCAGCTGCACGTGACCTATCTGATGTGGCGCAAGGACCGCGGGTTCCGGGTCGGTACGACACGCACATATACCAATGGCCAGGTCAAGGCGATCATGGGTCTCGCCGTCCGCAACAACGGAGAGCACGCGGACGCTTCGTGGGTGGTCTCAACACACGAATCTGAGGCCGAGGCGCGCTACGCCGAGACGCTCCTCTCGATCCGCTACGGGCTGCCAACGTCGCCGTTCATGGCCAGGCGATACCCAGACTGGAAGGATCGCTCGCTCGGCGACGACCAGGAGCTTCTCGATCGCTTGTTCGCCGAGCACGACACTCGACCGGGCGGTCACCGGCTCCTCGCTGAGGTAGGCCTGTTCTTCGACCGTCCCCACTTTCAAGCTAGTACACATACGAAGACAGAGGTGCGCCGACGCCGCCTCGCCATCTCGCTCTGCGGAGATCGCCGGGGGCGCACCCCGATGCACCGAATCGCCCTGTTCGGTTACGACGAAGCTGGGCGCAAGACGCTGGAGAAGCTCGGCTGGAGCTTGCGTCCGGCGCGGCGAGGACCTGCGGGCTGGCGCTACGAGACGATGTGCAAGGACATGCGAACCATTCAGGCCATGGCCGATCGGATTACTGCGGCACTCGGGGACGTTTCGATCCGTCCCACCGCGTGTCTCGGCACGAACGCCGAGGAGCTCACGACCGATTCGCTTCCGTTCATGCCCGCCTCGTCGGTTCGGCCGGGGATGGTCATGTTTGACGGCCAAGGTGGTTATGACCTCGTCGAATCGGTCGAGCCCGTCGAGCTGGATCGACCGGTGTACGACCTCGACGTCGAGAGCACACACAACTTCATCGCCAACGGGATCGTGACCCACAACTCGATCTACGGCTTTCGCGGAGCCGACATCACCAACATCCTCAACTTCACCGACGACTTCCCGGACGCCCATGTCGTCTCGCTCGAGCAGAACTACCGCTCGACCCAGACCATCCTCGACACCGCCAACGCGGTGATCAGGAACAACCGTGCGCAGAAGCCAAAGTCGCTCTGGAGCGACCTCGGCACCGGCGACCCGATCAAGGTCCGCGAGCTCGAGGACGAGCACGCGGAGGCGCGGTTCGTAACCGGCGAGATCCAGCGGCTCGCCGACGAGGGCGTGTCGCGGAGCGAGATCGCGGTATTCTACCGGACCAACGCTCAGTCGCGCGTGCTCGAGGACAGGCTGGTGCGGGAGGAGATCCCGTACCAGATGATCGGCGGCGCGAAGTTCTACGAGCGGGCCGTAATCAAGGACGCGATCGCCTACCTAACTCTGCTCGTCAACCCCGCCGACGTCGGCGCATTTACGCGAATCGTGAACGTACCCCGACGAGGGATCGGCTCCAAGACAATTAGCCGGGTGGTCTCGTTCGCGAACACGATGGGGATCACGATCTGGGAGGCCGCGTCGGAGCCCGAGCAAGTATCCGTTCTCGGCCCGCCAGCGGTGAAGGCGCTGCGCCGTTTGATGGAAACGTTGCACTTGCTGAAGGAGCGTGCCGAGAGCGGGACGCCGATCGCCGAGCTGCTGGAGGAGGTGCTACGGGAGAGCGGCTACCTCGACTGGCTTGAGGCCGAACGGACGATAGAGGCTGAGGGCAGGATCGAGAACCTCAAAGAGCTTGTGAACGTCGCTGCCGAGTACGACGCTAGAGAATCCGAGCAGCACTCCCTTGGGGAATTCCTGCAGCAGGTGGCGCTCCGATCCGACGCGGACGAGCGCAAGGACGACGAGGGCATGGTCACGCTTATGACCCTTCACAACGCTAAGGGCCTCGAGTACCCGATCGTGTTCATCATCGGGTGCGAGGAGGGCGTATTCCCGCATTCACGGGCGCTCGACGAAGGTGGGCTTGAGGAGGAGCGGCGGCTCTGCTACGTCGGCATCACCCGAGCCGAGCGCGACCTCTACCTGACCTACGCGCGGACCCGGACGGTGTTCGGCGCGCGCAGCTATGGCATGAGCAGCCGCTTCATCACCGAGATCCCGGTCGCGCTCACCGACCACGAGGAGCAGCCGCTCCGGGGCACGAACGGCTTCCGAGCCCGTGCCACTTCGTGGACGTCTCAAGCCGCCGACGAGCCGGTGCCGGCGGCGTACCGCTTGGGCGATGACGTCGTCCACGCCGCCTTCGGGGAAGGCGTGGTCACCGGTGTCGAACCGGGCGGAATCGTGGTGATCCGCTTCAGCAAGGATCGATCCGAGCGCAAGCTGGTCGCCGGCCTCGCGCCGATCTCGAAGCGGTAGCTGATCGCGCTGAACCCGCCGCCGGATGCTTTACCGTCCCGGGCCGATGACGGCAACGGTGATCGACGGCAAGGCGGTGGCGGCCCGGGTGCGCGAGGAGGTCGCACGCGAGGTGGTCGAGCTCGCCGCCAGCACCGGGCGCACGCCGGGCCTCGCGACGATCCTCGTCGGTGACGATCCCGCCTCGGCCGTCTACGTCGCAGGCAAGCGCAGGGCCTGTGCCGAGGTTGGCATCGCCGACCTCCACCGCCACCTGGCGGATGGCATCCCCGAGACCCAGGTCGCCAAGCTCATCGATGAGCTGGGTGCGGATTCTGACGTCGCCGGGATCCTGCTCCAGCTCCCCGTGCCCGACTATATGGACGGCGCCGCGCTGACGGCGAGGATCTCCCCCGAGAAGGACGTCGATGGGCTTACTCCGGTCAACGCCGGCCGCCTCGCGCAGGGTGTGCCGGGCCTGCGTCCATGCACGCCGCTCGGCGTCATCGAGCTTCTGGACGTCTACGAGGTAGAGCTCGAGGGAGCGGAGGCGGTCGTGGTGGGACGCTCGAACCTGGTGGGCAGGCCGGTCGCCTCGATGCTGCTGCAGCGCAACGCCACCGTCACCACCTGTCATTCGAGAACGCGGGACCTCGCGGCGGTGTGCGCCCGCGGCGACGTCCTCATCGCCGCCGTCGGCGTGCCCGCGATGATCGGCGCGGAATACGTCAAGGAGGGCGCGGTGGTCATCGACGTCGGCATCACGAGGACGGAGGAAGGGCTCCGCGGCGACGTCGACTTCGAGGTCGCGTCGGAGCGCGCACGGCTCATCACCCCCGTCCCGGGTGGCGTAGGCCCGATGACCATCGCGATGCTGCTGCGAAACACGGTGTCCGCATTTCGTGCCTAGGGCTACCACCGGCGACGGCCAGACTGTAGCGTTGCGGACATGAGTGCGATGAGAGCTTGGGCCGCGCGGAGGATGCCGTGGACCTAGCCAAACTTTCGCGGGAGGACATGGTCCTCGCCGGCCTTGCCCTCTTCCTGATCATCGACCTCGTGTTCCTGCCGTGGTACAGCGTGGACCTGTTCGGGGGCATCACCGTGACGCTGAGCGCGACGAGCGCGCCCTACGCGATCTGGGGCGTGCTCGCCGTCCTCGCTGCCATCGCCTTCGTCGTCGACCTGGCGCTCGATCGCTTCGGAGGCGTGCAACTCCCCGTCATCGGCAGCAGCCGAGCGACGACGCGCATCGCCCTCGCGGGTGCCACACTCGGGTTCATGGTGATCAAGTTCGTCGTGGAAACGAGCGCGCTCGGATTCGGGTGTTATCTGGGAATGGTGGCCGCCATTGCTCTTGTCGTGCTCTGCGTCCGCGAAACGGCGCCGTGACCGAGGCGCTCGGCGACGATCCACGCACGCTGCATCCGCTCCAGGCGGAGCTCATCGCCGCCGCGGGGGCGAACCTCCTGCTCGTGGCGCTCCTGCTCCCTGACCCCAAGCATGTGGTGGACCAGAAGGCGGGCGCGATTCTCGGTCTGCTGGGCGGCGAGATCATCCGGGCGAACGCCTGAAGCAGTCCGACTGGCCGTGGGATTCGACGTCGGCAGGTTGCGCAGGGGCGAACTGGTCGCGGGTGGCGGCGGAGTCGTCCTCCTCGTCGCGCTCTTCGTGCTGCCGTGGTTCGTGACCGGAGGGCCCGTCGGCCGGTTCCACCCGATCTCACATGGGTCGGTGTCGCTCGACGGCTGGCAAGCGCTAACGACATCGCGCTGGGTCCTGCTCGTGACCGTCGCGGCGTCGATCGCCCTCGTGCTCCTCACCGCGTCGCCGCGAGCGCCCGCGCTTCCGGTCGTCTCGAGCATGCTCTCGTGCGTGGTCGGCGGGCTGTCGTCGTTGCTGCTTCTGTACCGGCTCATCGATCATGGCGGCCTCGCAGCACGGGCGGGCATCTACGTCGGCTTTGTCGCCGCCCTGGCCACCGGCTACGGCGGCTACCTGTCGCTGCGCACGGAGGGCAGCTCGTTCGGCGATCCGAGATCGATCGAGACGGTGTCCGCCGGGCGTGCCCAATCGGGCTCGGCGGGGAGGGTCGAGCCGACCTCGGCCGGACGTCCCGGCCCCTAGCGTCGCACTAGAATCGCCTCACATGATCGATCGTGACCAGGTTCTCCACGTTGCGAACCTCGCGCGTCTGGCGCTCAGCGAGGAGGAGATCGGCAAGATGGCGAGCGAGCTCTCCGATGTGCTCGACCACATCGAGAAGATCCGCGAGCTGGATCTCGACGGCGTCGAGCCCACAACCCACGTGGTGGACCTCGTCAATGTCCTTCGGCCCGACGAGCCCGAGCCGAGCCTCCCCGTCGAGGTCGCGCTCGCGGCTGCACCGGAGTCAGTCGTGACGCCGAACGCGCGCGAGTCAGCAAACGTCGCCGGGTCACTTACTGCGGTCGCCGGCGGCTTTGGCGTACCGAGCCCCGTCGCCGCGTGACCAACCTGATCGATCTGACCGCCGCCGCCGCGGCGGAGCGCGTGCGGGCGGGGGAGATCGACCCGACCGAGCTCTTCGACGCCTATCGGTCCCGCGCCGCCGCCGATGAGCTGAACGCGTTCACGTGGGTGGCGGAAGCGGCGCCGGCGGCGGCTTCCGCGGGCGACGCGCCGCTCGGTGGAGTTCCGCTCGCCGTCAAGGACCTGTTCTGCACCGAAGGGGTTCCGAGCCAGGCCGGATCGCGCATCCTCGAGGGTTACCGTCCCCCGTACACGGCGACGGTGGTCGCCAAGCTCACCGAGGCCGGCGCGCCTCTGCTCGGGAAGACCAACCAGGACGAGTTCGCGATGGGCTCGTCGAATGAGAACTCGGGTTTCGGGCCCGTACTCAACCCCTGGGATCCCTCCCGAGTACCCGGCGGCTCCTCCGGGGGGAGCGCCGCCGCCGTCGCCGCTGGGCTCGCGCCGTGGGCCATCGGCACCGACACCGGAGGATCGATTCGCCAGCCCGCCGCACTGTGTGGCATCGTCGGTCTGAAGCCCACCTACGGCGCGTGCTCGCGCTATGGGATGATCGCCTTCGCTTCCTCGCTCGATCAAGCCGGCCCGCTGACCCGCGACGTGACCGACGCGGCACTCCTGCTCACGCACATGATCGGCCGCGACCGGCGGGACTCGACCTCGCTCGAGTTTCCCGGCGAGATCGAGCTGCCGCGAGCGGAGGATCTTGCCGGCATCCGGCTCGGGGTACCCGAGGAGCTCGCCGGCGAAGGAATCGAGCCCGGGGTGCTCGAGAGCTTCAACACGACCCTGAAGCTCGCCGAGGACCTCGGCGCGACGATCGAGCCGTGCCGGCTCCCGCACGCGCCGCACGCGCTGGCGGCCTACTACCTGATCGCGCCCGCCGAGGCCTCCTCCAACCTCGCGCGCTTCGACGGCGTTCGCTACGGCCTGCGCGTCGACGCCGACGACCTCACCGAGATGTACAGCCGAACCCGGGCCGCCGGGTTCGGAGCCGAGGTCAAGCGCCGGATCATGCTCGGCACCTATGCCCTCTCAAGCGGCTATTACGACGCCTACTACGGCACCGCGCAGAAGGTTCGCACGCTGATCACCGAGGACTTCAAGAACGCGTTCGAGAAGTTCGACTTCGTGGTCACGCCGACCAGCCCGTGGACGGCCTTCGAGCTCGGATCGAAGACCGCGGACCCCTACGCGATGTACCTCAACGACTTCTGCACGGTGCCCATGCCGCTCGCTGGCATCCCGGCGATCTCCATTCCCAGCGGGCTCAGCGACGGCCTCCCGGTGGGATTCCAGCTCTCCGGTCCGGCGTTCAGCGAGAGTCGCATGCTCGACGCCGCCTACGCGCTGGAGCGCGCGATCGGATTCGACGGCAGCCTGGCGCGGCGATGACCGAGTGGGAGCCGGTGATAGGACTCGAGATCCACGTCCAGCTCGCGACGCGGACGAAGATGTTCTGCGGCTGCGAGCTGTCCTTCGGCGACCCGCCCAACATGCACACCTGCCCGGTGTGCCTGGGACTCCCGGGTGCTTTGCCGGTCCTCAATGCGCGCGCCGTCCGGCACGGCGTGCTCATCGGGCTGGCGCTCGAGAGCGAGATCGCTGGGCGGTCGCTCTTTCACCGCAAGAACTACTTCTATCCCGACCTGCCCAAGGGGTACCAGATCTCCCAGTACGACGTCCCCCTATGTCGTGGCGGGCGCCTGGAGGAGATACGGATTCACCGCGTGCACCTAGAGGAGGATGCGGCCAAGCTCATACACGTGGGGGAGAGCGGGCGCATCCACGGCTCGGACCGCAGCGTCGTCGACTTCAACCGCGGCGGCACGCCGCTGGTCGAGATCGTCACCGAGCCCGATTTCCGCTCCGCCGAGGAGACTCACGAGTGGCTGAGTCTGCTGCGCACGACCCTCAAGCAGCTCGGCGTCTCGGACGCCAAGATGGAGGAGGGTTCGCTGCGCTGCGATGCCAACGTGTCTGTGCGCCCGGCCGGATCGAGCGAGCTCGGGACCAAGACCGCGCTCAAGAACATGAACTCGTTCCGGTTCGTCGAGCGCGGGATTCGCGCCGAGACCGCGCGCCAGATCGCGCTGCTCGAGGCGGGCGGGCAGGTGGAGCAGGAGACGCTGCACTTCGACCCGATGACTGACCGGTTGACCCCGCTGCGCTCCAAGGAGGAGGCGCACGACTATCGCTACTTCCCCGAGCCCGACCTCGTGCCCATCGTCGTCGACGCCGAGATGCGCGAGGCCGTGCGCGCCGAGCTCCCCGAGCTCCCGGCGGCACGAGCGCTGCGCTTCGAGCGCGAGCTCGGGTTGAGCGCCGACCGAGCGCGAGAGTTCGCCTTCCGAGCCGAGCGCGGCGACTACTTCGAGCTCGTGCTCGTTGAATCGGCTGGCGCCGATTCAATTGGGACTTCGGCTGGCGCCGAAGTCCCGCACGGATCGCGCACCCCCGATGCCGTCGCGGTCGCCAACTGGATCCCCCTGCTCGTCGAGCGGATCCGCTCGGATGCGGACCCGGACCCCGACCCGGCTCGATCTAAGGTCGCACCCGCGGCGCTCGCCACCCTGGTCGCGATGGTCGAGGCCAAGGAGGTCGGGCGTGAGGCGGCCCGCGACGTCCTCACCCGGCTCGTGGCCGAGGGCGGCGATCCACGGGCGATGGTGGAGGCCGAAGGGCTGGGAGCGATACGGGCGGACGACGGTGGGGTGGCCGAGCTCATCGACCGGGCCATCGCCGAGAATCCCGCCGCCGCGGACCAGGTCCGCGCCGGGAACGCCAAGGCCGTCGGACCCCTGGTGGGCTACGTGATGCGTGAGAGCAAGGGCCGCGCCGACGGCGGCGAGGTCGGCGAGCTGATCCGCGCGCGGCTGCTCGAGCAGACCTAGCGCTCGATGCGCCCGCGGCACGGTATGCGCGCGCGGTCTTTCCACCGCGGCGGCCGTGCGCAGGCCGTCCGCAGCTCCTCGCGCAAGAAGAGAGCTCCGGAAAGCTTGGGGCGTGCCGCCGCGGCGGAGCCGTGTCCCGGGCGAGCGGGGTTCGCTTCCACTGCCTCGAGACGAGGCGCGGGCGGGCGTCGCCGCATGTTCATGCGGCCCGTGGAACGGTGCACGGCGACCGGACGGCCGAGGAGCACGGCGGCGATGGTCCAGTAGAGGACGGCGAGGTCCATCGACATCCGCGTCTTCTTGGCGTAGAGCACGTCGAGCTTGACCTTGTTGGGCAGGATCCTGGTCACGTAGTCGCCGATCGGATCCTCACCGTCGAGGATGCTGCTCTCCTGGGCGAACGCAAGCTGGGTGATGCCCGTGATGCCTGGTCTGACCGAATGGATGGCGTCGTAGTGCTCGAGGTGGAGCGCGACGAACAGGGGGTCCTCGGGCCGGGGACCGACGATGCTCATGCGGCCGCAGAGGACATCCCAGAGTTGGGGCAGCTCGTCGAGGCGCGTACGGGTGAGGAGTGCGCCCACGCGGGTCAGCCGAGGATCGGCCGCGGTGGTGAGGGGGCCGCCCTGGGCGTCATGGTGCATCTTGCGGAACTTGAGCATCTGGAGTGGGCGGCCACGGTAGCCCACGCGCCGTACGCGGTGGAAGACCGGACCGCGCGAATCGACCTTGATAGCGATCGCGATCACGATCAGCACCGGCAGTATCGCCAAGAGCAGGATCGTGGCGAACACGGCATCGAAGATGCGCTTCAGGATCGGCCAGACGCTCGTGGCGCGCGCCACAGTCGGCCCGGCGGGGCGATCGAACTGGAGGCTCAGGAACGGGACGGCCTGATCCACGGATTGGACTGCCTGTTCTGCGCTTGATGGCGGCGGGCTCACTTGCGGTATCCCTCTGGTGTCTGTGTGTTTACGGCCTACACATGAGGGGCCCCCAACCGCAACGTCGCGGTGCATTGCCCCTGCAACTCAAAGAAACACCCGCCTATGCGGGCCCTTAGCAGACTCGCGGTGCATCGCTTGAGGTATACATACTAACGCGTTTCGCGGCGAAAACTATGCAATATGTCTCGCGGGTTTTTCCCTGGCCGACCATGAACCGGTCGCCTAGGGGGCGCGGGCACACATGCCTTCCTGGTGAATACTCCCTCCAACTGGCCGCCCAGGCAGCCGCCAGCAGGCTCTATCCACATGCACGCTCGTGCGTGCCACCCCGACTCCACAAGTCCATGGAGCGGTCCATCAGTCTACGTTTTAGAGTATAACGAACTACCGTAGACAGTTGCAGATTCTCACTACATCCTTATCGTGGGTGCCGCGATCCGGTTGAGCTCGAACTCGCGCTCGAGCGCCCGATCGAGGATCGCGTGGACCTCTCGCTGTGCCGAGATCGGGCGGCAGGTGTGATCGCGCACCGCGACGTTCTCGAGCGTCACGTTGTCCCGTCGCTCGAGCGAGGCCAACTGGCCCGAGTGGACGAGCTCGAACTGGAGTGGCTCGTCGCTGGAGAACATGACCATGACCCGCTTGCCCGTTGCCTCGAGCCGGTCGAACGCTTCGTTGAAGCCGCCCGATGCAACCTGGCCTGTCGGGCCCCGCACGGCGCGGCTCACGAGGGCTCGCATGGGCGCCGCCAGCATCCAAAGCACGAGTGCGCGGACGCGCGCTCCAGAGGCCTCCATGTGTATCTTCAGCCACGTCGCCGGGTTGAGCACGCGGGCCAGGAGCTGGCGCGCTGTCCGGTTCACTACGAGCCATCGGAAGTCACGCGCAGGCGTGAGCGCGGGGTCCCAGAACAGCCGCCGCGGGTTGAGCATCAATGCCGTGGTGACACGGGGGTCTCGCAACGCGGCGTGGAAGCACCAGTACGCGCCGCCGCACAACCCAGCGAGTACGAAGCGATCACCCAAGCCGCGTCGCTGCAGCTCGTCGAGGGCGGCAAGGACCTGAGGGACGAGCTCGCCCACATACAGGCCTTCGTCATCGGCGTAGGGGGTGATGGCGCCATCGGCATCGCCGATGCCCTCCACATCGAGGCGGAAGGTCGGCACGCCGCGAGCCGCCCAGCGGCGCGCGAGCTCGACCCACATGCGGTTCGGTCCGATGGCGCGGACCGCGCCGGCATTCACGAGGACTAGGCACAGGCCGGGCTCGCGTTGCCCGATGGGCTCGACGAGGACGCCCGCCAGGTTTCCGAAGGACTGCGGGACGGTGAGCGGCGTCTCCTTGATGAGCGCCCCGCCGACCTCGATTTCGGCGCTGGTGCGCGCCCCGGCCGGAAGCGCCGATGGACCGGCAGCGGATGGCGTGGGCGCGGAAGCCTCGTCCAGCCACGCGGCCAGGCGGGCCATCACGGCGCGCGGCGGTGTTGCCCGCTGGGGATGGGAGGTCATCGCCGCGTAGCCTCGGCCGGGGGCGACGGTGACCTCGAGGCCAGCAGCCTCGAGATGCTCCTTCAGGCGGGCGTCAACGGCGATTCCGTCACGCTCGAGCAGCAGCACTCGGCGCGAGGACGCCGCGGGAAGGGAGGTGGCGGAGAGATCGATCCCGTCGAGATCGTGCGAGGTCTCAGGGCTGAGCAGGAAGCCACCGGCCTCGACCTCCCCGGTCGGAAGGGGCGCCGGCGGCTCGAGGCCGGCGAAGACCTGGGACTCCTCGAGCTTGGAGAAGGCCCGAAGCTGACGAACGAGCGCGCGACCGCGGGCCGGCGTTCCCCAGAGAACGAGATCGTCGATCCGAGCGCCGGCCGCCACGGCTAGGTAGGCAACCAGTCCACCGAGGCCGATGCCGACGACGACCACGCGGCGGCACGAGCTCGCGTGTCTCAGCCAGCTGCCGGCCGTCTCGACGGCGGCCGTCCAGGCCGCTACCCGTCCCGGGTCGCGCGGGCCGCCGCCGCTGTCGCCGGTGCCGGGAAAGCTGAGACGGAGGCATGGGTAGCCGGCCGCGGCGAGGCGGTCTGCCCAGTCCCGGAGCGAGCGATAGGAGCAGACCTCATCCCATCCGAAGGGTGGGCAGAAGATCACCGCCGTGTCGCGCATGGCGTCGCGCGCGGGCTGATGCAAGACCGCGAAGACGGGTCCAGAGGCACCGTCGAGGTAGATCCTCTCGGGCGGCGGGGGCGCGCTCATCCATGACTTACTCGTCCAACGCATAACCCCTAAACACCTCGTAAATCCCCACACTCGGACCCGCTTCACAATGTACTCGGTCGGGAACGGAGGGGCCGAGCATCGCGGCCGGCGTCGGCCGGGCCCGGCTCCTCAGGGGCTCAGGCGCGGGGCCCAGCGGCCGATCGCCGCGACCATCCCCGCTGCCGCCTGGCCGGCGCGATAGAGGTCAGGATGAGCGATTGGCGGCTCGTGACCGAGAGCGTCGAGGGCGGCCTCGGTTGAGAGGTCGACGAGCGTGTTCCAGCCCGCCTCGACGGTCTCCGCCCACTCGGTGCGGTCGCGCAGGGTGATGCAGCGGGTGCCGAGCACGTAGGCCTCCTTCTGCAGACCTCCCGAGTCGGTGATGACGACGCCGGCATGGGCGGCGAGCTTGAGCAGGTCCAGGTATCCGACGGGAGGGCTCAGTGTCACGCGGGGCGCGGCGGTGAGACGGGCGAGGAGCCCGGTCTCGGTTAGACGCTTGTGCGTGCGGGGATGGACCGGATAGAACACCGCCGTGGGCAGCGCGGTCACCAGGTCGACGAGGAGCTCGAGGCGGACGGGATCGTCTACGTTGCCCGCGCGGTGGGCGGTGAGCAGGGCAAAGCCGCCGCTTGGGAGCGCGTGCTCGGCGACGATCGTTGAACGTCGCTCTGCCAGTTCCGAGAACTGCAGCGCGATGTCGGCCATGACGTCGCCGACGAGCACGGCCACGGGACCGAGACCCTCGCGCTCGAGGTTGTCCATCGCCACCGTGGTAGAGCACAGGCACAGGCCGCTGACATGGTCGGTAAGGACGCGATTGACCTCTTCCGGCATCGTGCGGTCGAACGAGCGCATGCCCGCTTCGACGTGGATCAGGGGCAGGCGCAGGTGGGCGGCGGTCAGCGCCGCCGCGAGCGTGGTGTTCGTGTCCCCGTAGACGAGCACGGCGTCCGGGCGCAGACGTCCGAGCTCGGCCTCGAGCGCGATCATCATCCGACCGGTCTGCTCGAGGTTGGTGCCGCCCGCGAGCTCGAGATGCAGGTCGGGGGCGGGAATGCCAAGCTCCTCGAAGAAGATCTGCGAGAGCTCGTCGTCGTAGTGCTGGCCGGTGTGGATGAGGATCTCCTCGTGCGCGGCGCGGAGACGGTGCGAGACGGCCGCGGCCTTGACGAATTGCGGCCGGTTTCCGATGATGGTGGCGATGCGCATGGCGCTAGATGCCGACCCGCCCGCCCCGGCGCTAACGAGCCGCGAGAACGGTGGCGATGCTCTCGGTGACGTGCTCGGCCTGCGCCTTGGAGAACATCGGGCCGATCGGGATCGCCAGGTGCCGCCCCGCCAGCTCGTCGGTCACCGGCAGCTCGAGCCCACGCGCGTAAGCGGCCAGTGCGGGGTGTCGGTGCAGAGGGGGCCGGTAGTAGACCTTGTTGCCGATGCCCGCCTCGGCCAGGGTGGTGGCGATCACGTCGACCGCTCCCGAGCGGATCACGTACACATGCCAGGCTGGGATGGCTCCGGCGGTCGGCTCCGGGAGCTCCACCAGGTCGCCGAGCCCCGCCCCGGCGTAGTAGCCGCCAGCCCGTGACCGCCCCGCGGCCCAGCCGTCGAGCTCGGGCAGGAGGATGCGCAGGAAGGCCGCCTGGAGGCTGTCGAGGCGCGAGTTGTAACCGATCATCTGCCACGTCGACTGGTCGCGCGAGCCGTGCGAGCGAAGCATCATCGCCATCTCTGTCACCTCCTCGCTCGACGTGGCGATGGCGCCGCCGTCGCCCATTCCACCGAGGTTCTTGGTGGGGTAGAAGCTGAAGGTCGCCGCCGTCCCGAGCGCCCCTGGGCGGGCGTCAGGACCCCGCGAGCCGGCGGACTGCGCCGCGTCCTCGAGCACGGGGACACCGAGCGCCTCGAGCTCGCGGACGGGGGCGACGTTACCGAACAGGTGGACAGCGATGACGGCCTTGGTGGCGGGGGTCAGCGCGGCCTTGACGGTCTCCGGAGTGACCATCATCGTGTTGCGATCGACGTCGCAGAACACCGGGCGTGCCCCCGTAGGCGGGATCGCCTCGGCGGAGGCGTAGAAGGTGAACGAGGGCACGACGACGTCGTCCCCGGGGCCGACGCCCATCGCGCGCAGGGCGATGGTGATGGCGTCGGTACCGTTGGCGACGCCCACCACGTGCTCGACGCCGAGGTAGTCGGCGAACTCGCGCTCGAACGCCTCGACTTCGGGACCGAGGATAAACGAGCCGCGCGCGAGGGTGGCAGTCGCGGCGGCGGCCAAGCGCTCCTGAAGGGGCTCAAGCGGCGTTTTCATATCAAACAGCGGGATCCGCATGCGTGGAGCGACACAGTACCCTCCGCGCCCCGTGGCTAGCGAGGCGAGACATCCCATGCTGCACGGCGCGGTGATCGGGCTGGGGATGATCGGCCGCCATCACGCGCGGCTCCTCCAGGACTCAGAACGGGTCAAATTCGCGGGTGCCGTCGATCCCGGCGGGGACCGCTTTCGGGCCGTGCACCAGCCCGAATTGGTGCTTGACTCGGTGGCGACGCTGCTCGAGCGCGGCCCGCTCGACTTCGCCATCGTCGCCGTCCCCACCGAGCTGCACCTGTCCGTGGCCCGGGAGCTCGCGGCCGCCAGCGTCTCGTTGCTGATCGAGAAGCCGTTGGCCGCGACGACCGAGACGGCCAACCAGATCGTCGAGCTCAGTCGGCGCTCGGGCGTCCTCGCTGCCGTCGGTCACGTCGAGCGCTTCAACCCGGCCTTGCAGGAGCTGCGCCGGCGGCTGCTCGACGGGCAGATCGGGCGCCTGTTCACGGCCTCGACGGTCCGCAGCGGACCGTTTCCCGCTCGCATTCAGGATGTCGGGGTGGTCAAGGATCTCGCCACCCACGACATCGACCTCGTGAGCTGGCTGTCTGACTCGAAGATCGCCACGCTCGCGGCCCAGACGCAATATCTCAGCGGGCGCGAGCACGAGGACCTCGTCCTCGTCATCGGGTCGCTCGAGTCGGGCGCGGCCTTCAGCATCGTCGCCGACTGGGTCTCCCCGACTAAGGTGCGCCGCACGCGCGTGCTCGGCGAACGGGGGCTGCTCGAGGCCGACACGCTGACCGGCGACCTGTTCTTCTACGAGAACGGGGAGATGCGCATCGCCTGGTCCGCCACCCAGCAGTTTCGCGGCGTGAGCGAGGGCAACGTGACCCGGTATGCGCTCCAGCGCCGCGAGCCGCTGCTCGTCGAGCACGAGGCGTTCCTCGACCTCCTCGATGGTCGTCAGGATGCCAGCGTGGTCACCCTGGAGCAGGGTGTAGAGATAGTCAAGGTGGCGGAGGCGGTGCTGGCGAGCGCTTTAAGCGGCGCGACGACCTCGCTTGCGGCCGCCGCCGCGAGCGGTTGATGCGCGCGGTCGTCGTAGCGCTCGGGAAGATCGGCCTCCCGCTCGCCGCCCACATCGCCCGGGCGGGCCACGAGGTCATCGGCTGCGACATCGACCCTCGCGTGGTTGCCCAGATCAACGGCGCGACGGCGCCCTTCCCGGGCGAGGCCGGACTCCAGGACGCCCTCTCAGAGCTCGTCCCGGGGGGGCGGCTACGCGCCACCAGCGACACCGTCGCGGCAGTGGCCGCGGGCGCCGACCTCGTCATCGCCGTTCCGCCGCTGATCGTCGATGACCACGCCCGTCCCGACTACGGCGTGCTCGACGCCGTGGTTGCCGACATCGGCCGCGGCCTGCAGGCCGCGCCGGCGCTGGCGCCGGGCACGGTGGTGAGCATTGAGACGACGCTTCCGGTGGGGACGACGCGAGGCCGCGTCGCCGCTCAGCTCGCCGAGCGCTCGGGGCTGGCGCCCGAGGTCGAGTTCTTCACTGTTCACAGCCCCGAGCGGGTTTACTCGGGAAGGATCTTCAGCGACCTCGAGACCTATCCAAAGCTCGTCGGCGGCCTGAGCGCGGAGGGCGAGCGCCGCGCCATCGAGCTCTACCGGTCCTTTCTCGGGGCCGAGGTCAGGAGCATGGGCTCGGCCGAGGCCGCCGAGATGACCAAGCTCGCGGAGACGACCTATCGCGATCTCAACATCGCGCTCGCCAACGAGTTCGCGCGCTTCGCCGATCGCCTCGGGATCGACGTCGAGCGGGTCATCGACGCTGCCAACAGCCAGCCCTTCTCGCACATCCATCGGCCCGGCATCGCCGTCGGCGGCCACTGCATCCCCGTGTATCCGCGCTTCTACCTGGACGGCGACCCCGAGGCGACCCTCCCCGCGGCCTCGCGGCGCGTCAACGACGCGATGCCGGCTTACGCGGTCGAGATGCTCGCCGGAGAGCTCGGGGCGGCGACCACCGGAGCGCGCGTGGCACTCCTGGGCGTGACGTACCGCGGCTCCGTGAAGGAGACGGCGTTCTCGGGTGCCTTTGCCGTTCGTGACGAGCTCGCGCGGAGGGGCATGCGGCCACTCGTCGCCGACCCGCTCTACAGCGCTGAAGAGCTGCATGGGCTCGGGTTCGAGCCCTGGGATGGCGAGCCCATCGACGCGGCGATCATCCAGGCCGATCACCCCGAGTTCGCTCGCCTCGCTCCCGGCGACCTCCCCGGAGCGCGCGTCGTTCTCGACGGCCGAGGGGTCCTCGATCCCGCGCCGTGGCACGCCGAGGGCGTCACCGTGCGCCGCATCGGCCGCCCCTGATTGCGGCCCCCGGCGCCCGCCCGGCCGCTACCTGACGTTCTCCTTGCGGAAGATGGCCGCCGACGCGCCCTGCATCAGCGTCTGGTTGAACTTGGCGGGGTTCTCGCGCTCGTGGCGGGCGATCAGGGTCCGTGCCTGCGCGAGCGCGGGGTCGTGGTGGTCCAGGGCCACAGCGCTTGAGAGCTCCTTCATGGCCGGGGCGAACTGCCCGGCCTGAGCGTCCAGGAGGGCGAGCTCCAGATGCGGATACCAGTCGTTCTCGCGCCCGAGCGCACGCTCGAACGCGCTGTGCGCCTGAACGGCATTTCCCACGTCGACAGCGACCGCTCCTTCGTCGACAAGGGGGTCGGCGCTGAGCGGGTTCAGCGAGGCCGCGCGGGAGAGATCGCGGTATGCCGCGGTCGGGTTCGCCGTATAGCTCGAGAGCGCGCGGTTGGTGTCGAGGATGGCGAGATAGGGGGCGCCCAGGGCGAGCACGCTCAGGCCCGCGACCACCACTACGGCCAGCACCCGGAGACCGGCGCGCGGGGGCGTCCACCTTGGCACGAGCTCGCGCGAGTCCGAGGACGGCGCGCCCGCGCTTCCGCGCATCTCGATCGCCGCCAGCGGAAGGACGAGTGCCGGCGCGGCGAGCACGGGGAACTCGTCGAGCCAATCGAGCGAGTCGTGGACGAGGAAGTATGTCGCCACCGCGAGGGCTGCCACCGCGCACGCGCGCCCGATCCCCCCGAGCTCGGCTCCGGCGCGCGCGAGACCGACGAGGAGCGAGACGATGACGGTCGCGAGCAGAGCGAGACCGACAATCCCGGTCTCGCTGGCCACGCGCAGCGGCAGGTTGTGTGCGTAGAGCGAATGCTGGGGGAACCGCCGCAGGGCGTCGTAGCGGCGCCCGAAGTTGCCGGCTCCCACGCCCACGATGGGCGAACCCGCGAACAGGTGCACGGCCACCCGCGCGTAGTCAAACCGTTCCTCGGGAGTGCCCGAGAACAGCCGGGACGAGCCGGTGGAAGCGTCGGTACGTCCGGCCCGGATCTCCGACCGCGCGAGCCGGCCGACCGCCGGGGCCAAGGCGATCCCGGCGCCCACGAGCACGAGGGCGGCGAGGACAGCAGCGGCGATGCGGACGCGCAGGACGCTCCGCCAGCGGACTATGAACGCGTAAACGGCGGCGCCGATGCGGTCCTCCGCGAGGATGAGGAGCACGCCCACCACGAGCGCCGCGGCGGTCGTCTCGACGATTCCCGTGACCGCGTGGGAGAGAACTGGGGAGGCATTGCGGCCGGCGGTAACCGCATTGTCCACATCGACGATGCGCGGGAGCGTGACTGCCACACCCGCGCCGACAACGGCCATCCGGGTAAGGAGCCGGAGGCGATCGGAGGCCGCGGCGAGCACGAGCGGCGCGGCGAGCACGAGGCCGGCGAGGGCCCCGCGGCTCTGGGGGAGGAAGGCGAACTCGGTGAGGAACACCGCGACCGCGAGCAGCACCGCGCCGATCCAGCCCGGGACCTCGCGGCGAGCGGAGAGGATGAGCGCCGGCCACATCCCCATGACGGCGAGCGCCGACGTGGCGTTCGGGTAGTCGAGCGGAATCGAGTACCGGAGGTCGACGAAGAACCGCGTCAGGTCCGACGCGCCTCTGGCCTGCCCCAACCCGACGGCGCAGAACACGGCGATGCTCAGCGAGAACAAGCCGAGGAGCACGGCGACCGCCCGCGGCGTCCATGGCAGGATCGAGAAGGTCCACGCGACCGCGAGATAGAGCAATAGCTCGTTTGCCGCTGCGAGCGCGTTCCCCGGAGACGAGGCCCACAGGATCGAGAGGTAGTTGAGCCCCACCAGCGCCGCGAACGCGATCAGGGCCACGCGCGCCGGGCGTGACGCGGGTAGCGATCGCCCCGAGGCCACCGCGGTGACGACTAGGAGCAGCGCGGCGAAGGCGGCGCCCGGGTACCAGGCGCCGGGAAAGTACGCGCCGTTGGCCGATATCCCGACCAACCACAGGACGACGAGGACGGCGGCCGGAGTAAACGGCGCGATCGTTGTCGTCAGAGTGAAGCTTGCGGCGCTGTCACATGGCGGCGAACGACTAGAGCGCCCGGCCTCAGTGGTTGCTGGGACGGGCGCTCTGGGATGCTTCAACCAGCGACTCAGTCGTTACTGGGGCGGCGGCTATGGCGCACGACGAATCCGGCGCCGACGAGCACGAGGCCCATGGCAGCGACCTCGAGGACGTTGATCCCCGTGAACGGCAGCGACGCTCCGGAAGCGGCCTTGCTGGTGATCGACGAGGTGTTGCACAAACTCGGCGTCGAGCACGGTCCTCCGTAGGCGGTCGTCGCCGGCGATGCCAAGGCTGCGGGGGCGAGCGCGAGCAAGAACGCACACACGAGCCCCAACGTTGTAGTTCTTGCTGCTTTCATCCGATACCCCCAAATTCAGTGTGGTCAACGCGCCTCGTAGAGAGCGCGCCAACGAGTGTACCATTCGCGCAGGCGGAGCGTTCAAATTCCTGATCGCGAAGTGTGCTTGATCGCACTGAGGACGTGTTCCTGCTCGGCGTCGGTCATGTGGGGGTAGAGAGGTATCGTGAGCTCTGAGCGGGCCGCCAGCTCGGTGTGGGGGAGGGAGACATCCGGGAAGCGCTCACGATAGGCCGAGAACTCGTGCACCGCCGGGTAGAGGATGCTCGTCTGCACGCCGTGGTCATCGCGCAGCACCTGGCGCAGCATCGCCCGCTGGTCGGGCCGGCGCAGCATGATCGGCATCACGTAGCAGGAGGAGCGAGACACGTCCTCGTCGGCATAGGGCACGATGATGTCGGGCACTCCCGCCAGCCCCTCGCGGTACGCAAGCGTGAGCTCACGACGGCGTTCGATGTCCGACTCGAGCCGGGGCAGGCGCGCCATCGCCAGCGCCGCGCGCGGCTCGTCCAGGCGGTAGTTGAAGCCGATGTCGAGGACGTCGTAGCTGTCGGCGTGACCGCGGTGCCGGTCCCAGGTCACGCTCGTCATCGCGTGCGAGCGCAGTTGGCGGGCGCGGGCCGCGACCGCGTCGTCGTCGGTAGCGAGTAGTCCTCCCTCGCCGACCGAGAGAACCTTGTTGGAGAAGAGCGAGAAGGCTCCGGCGAGCCCGAAGGTCCCGAGCTTGCGCCCGGCGAGCGCGGCGCTTGGGGCATGGGCGGCATCCTCGATCAAGGCCAGCCCTCGATCCCGACAGAGCTCGGCCAGGACGTCGACGGCGGCCGGATAGCCGGCGAAGTGCACTGCGGCCACCGCGCGCGTCCGCGGGGTGATCAGCCGTTCGACGGAGGCTGGGTCGATGCAGGGGTTCTCGAGCCCGACGATGTCGGCGAACACCGGCTCCCCGCCGCAGTAGAGGACTCCGTTCACGGTGGCGACGAAGGTGAAGGACGGGACGATCACCTCGTCGCCGGGTCCGATCCCGGCGGCCATGTAGGCGAGGTGGAGGGCGGCGGTGCCACTCGAGAGCGCTATGGCATGGCGGGCGCCGAGATGCTCGGCGAACGCCTGCTCGAAGGCCTCGGTCCGGGGGCCCATGGTGAGCCATCCCGAGCGCAGCGTCTCGGCGACCGCCTCGATGTCCTCCGGCTCGAGCCTGAGGTCGAACAGGGGGATCATCGGATGGTCGGCGCGCCGTTCATATACGCGTCCATCGTAGTGGCGGCCCGAGCAAGCCCGGTGGCTCCATTACCGATTGAGTGACGAGAAGCCGAACCGGCTTCGACACACCCAATAGCGACTTGTTACCGAGAAAGGCAAACCGTCCGTGAGGGCGGGACGCAAAGCCACGGGGCTCTACGTGGAGCTAGCCGGGCTACCGAAGAACGAAGTGTCCTCGTGACGGGTCAGAGACCGAGAGGGGTCTGATTATGCGCTGGCAACGAGGTCCTGTCGCGTTACGCGGTGCCGTCGCGCTTGCGAGCGCCGTCACGCTGGTTGGAGCGCTCGCCGTCGGATCGGCCCAGGGTTCGTCGGACTCGCCGTCCTGCGCACGCGTGGCCTCGCCGTCCGGGTCGGATTCGAATTCCGGATCGGCCGCGAGCCCCTTCCGCACGCCGCAGAAGCTCGTGGACGCGCTGGCGTGGGGTCAGACCGGCTGCCTGATGGGTGGGAAGTACGACCTGGCGGGCGGGACCAGCGGCTCCCAGCTCAAGTTCAACCACGGCGGTTCCAGCGGCGCCCCGCTGACGCTCGAGAGCTACCCGGGGCAGATGGCGACGCTCACCGGCGGACCCGTCTACGTCCCTCACGGCTCGGACTACGTCGATATCACCAACCTGAGCATCAACACGCAGGGGACCGGTGAGGTCGGCGTCCAGATCATGGGCGCCTACGACCAGATCACCGACGACAACATCACCAATCTGAACACGCCACGGAGCTGCATCATCCTCGGGTCAGACACCGGCTACGGCCAGGCCGCGTACCCGCTGGTCGCGGACAACGTGATCCACCAGTGCGGTTACTTCCCCAGCGATCCCTTCGAGGATCACGGCGTCTACGACGACAACACGATCGGCGCGGTCATCACCAACAACGTCTTCTGGGGCATGCCCTACGGCTGGGGCGTCCAGCTCTACCCGAATTCGCAGGGCACCCAGGTCACCCACAACGTGATCGACAACAACGGCAACGGCGTGGTGGTCGGCGGCAACTCGCTCTCGGCGTCCTCAAACAACACGATCGCCGACAACATCATCTCGGGCTCCTCGAATGAGTACAACATCCAGTCCTGGTGGGGTGGCGCGGTCGGAACCCGCAACGTCGCCGAGAACAACTGCGTCTGGGGCGGCAACCAGGGCAACGTCGAGTCTCCCATGGCCGGCGTCACCGCGACCCGCAACCCCACCGCCGACCCCGGCTACACCGACGCCGCCGCCCACAACAACACGCTCCCGGCCGCGAGCCCCTGCCTGACCGTCGTCGGCTACGACCCTGCGACCGTGGTCGCCGCCAGCATGAGCAGCCGCACGCCGACGACGACGGTGCCGAGCACCGGTAAGATCGGCCGCGGGAAGGCCCGCAAGGCGCGGTCCGCGCAGGCACGGGCCGGGCAGGCACAGGCCGGGCAGGCACAGGCCGGGCAGGGACGGGGCCGCCATGCTCGTAGGCACGCCTGACCCAGCCGACGGTATCCTCGACCCGCACCGCACGGCGCCGGGGCCAACGGATCAGCGAGCGACACGAATTCGACACAAACTCGGCAGAGCCAGCGCCTTCGACCTTCCCCTGGGTACGAACTTCGAGCGAGGCAGCGTCAGGGGCTACCCGATCGACTTTCGCGAGAAGGCGCAGGCGCCGGAATGGCCGCCGGCGTTCCTCACGGCCAGCGGGTCTCACCGCTTTCTCGGCGTCGCGCAATGGGGGCTCGGCGTCTTCGAGCGACATCTCGCCGGCGACCCGGGAGCGTGGCTGGATGCTGTGCTCGAGGCCGGGGAGTACCTGCTCGAGCGCCAAGAACGCTCAGGCGCTCAGGAGGGCAGCTGGCTGGAGCCGTCCGAGCTTCTGCACACCTATCGCGTCAGCGCGCCGTGGCCGTCGGCCATGGCCCAGGGTGAATGCGCCAGCCTCCTCGTCAGGCTCCATCTCGAGACCGGGAGGGGAGACTTCGCCGAGGCGGCTCAGCGCGCCCTCTTGCCCCTTGCGCTGCCGTCCTCTCAGGGAGGCGTTCAGGCACGGCTGCACGGCCGCCCCTTCCCGGAGGAGTACCCGACGGACCCACCCTCGTTCGTCCTCAACGGAGCGATCTTCGCCATCTGGGGTCTCCACGACGTGTGGCTGGGCCTCGACGATGGGGACGCGGGCCGGCAGTTCGCGGAGGCCACCGACACGCTCGCCGAGAACCTCCGCGATTGGGATCTCGGGTACTGGTCGCGCTACGACCTCTATCCGCACCCGGGCCTGACCAACGTCGCCAACTTCAACTATCACCGGCTCCATATCGACCAGCTCCGCGCCTTCCATCGCATCGAACCGCGCCCGGAATTCGAGGCGACGTCGGCGCGCTTCGCCGGCTACGAGGCTCACCGATACAACCGCGCGCGCGCCTACGCCCATAAGGTCGGCTTCCGCCTCATCGTCCCCCGGAGCGAGCTCCTGACCGCGCTTCTCCCGTGGGCGTGAACCCCTGGTAACCCTTAGGCAGTTAAGCATGAAAGATCAAGATTCGATAGCCTGCCACCAGTAGATGCAGGCGGGTGGGTTTCGACGCATCCAGGCATGGGAAGCAGGGAACCATGGGAAGCAGGGTACCGCGGGCCGCCAGGCCCCTAGCGATTGTCGGCGCCTCCAGCCGCCGGCAGGAGGAGAAAGGAGCGACGGTTGTCCGCTACTCGGTCGGTCCTCGCGTGCGCGGCGAGCGTTTGGACGGTGCTGTCGCTGCTCTTCGTGGCCTCGCCTTCGCAGGCGCTCCAGATCCGAGCTGTGCAGGCCGCTCACCCGAGCGGCTGCGACCTGTTCGCGTCCCCCAAGGTTCCGGCCTGGCGACGGCTGGGCCAGGCCCTCGGGTCGGTGGCCCATCCCTTCACGACCGCCCAGGCGTTGGTCGATGCCCTGCTTCCCGGCCAGACAGGCTGTCTGCGGGGAGGCACGTACGACCTGAACGGCGAGCTGAGGTTCAGCCACGGCGGCAGGCCGGGCGCTCCGATCACGCTCGAGAGCTATCCGGGGGAAACGGCAACGCTACTGGGCGGACCCCTGTACGTCCCGAGCGGCTCCGACGACGTAACGATCACTCACTTGCACATCGACACCACGAGCATCGATCAGGTCGGGGTGCAGATCATGAGCGCCGATGACCAGCTCACTTACAACGACATCACCAACCACAACACCCCAAAAAGCTGCGTCATCCTCGGCTCCGACATCGGCTTCGGCCAGGCG
>JALYZL010000103.1 GCA_030948875.1 Actinomycetota bacterium | reverse complement strand
CCCACGATCCGAGTGATCGGATCCCAGGACATCTCCTTCACCATTACCTGATTCGGCGCAACTGTCGCCATTTAGTTCACTCCTAGTTTGGCTTGAAGTCGTACGAACTCGTCACTACCGGCGCACTGGATCCCGATTACCACCGCTTGACGTAGCCGGTGTCAAGCGTGCGGCCCTTCTTACGCCACTCAGGCTCCTTGTCGTACTTGCTATCGATGTTCTTGTAACGGAAGTACCGCACCATCGGCCCGAACGCGAACCGCTCGAAGTTGGCGGCAGCCGCGCCCCACTTGTCCTCGTCCATGAAGGGCATGTACTTATCCGGGAACCCCGGCATCGTGCATGCCATGCAGATGCCTCCGACGTTCGGGCACCCTCCGATGCCGTTCACCCAACCGCGGACCGGGACGTTGCACTTGACGACCGGGCCCTTGCAGCCGAGCTTGACCAGGCAGCGATGGTCCGTGCCGTACTCGGTGGCGAAATCACCCTGCTCGGCGAAGCCGGCGCGGTTGCAGCCCTCGCGGACCGTCCGGCCGAACAGCCACTTCGGGCGCAGCGCCGCGTCGAGCTCCGGCGCAGGCGCGAGGCCGGCGAGGTGCAGCGCGAGGTACAGCAGCACCTCGGTCATGTTGTCCGGCTGAGCGGGACAACCGGGGATGCAGACCACGGGGAGGCCGGCCTTGGATTTCCAGTTCCAGCCCAGGTAGTCGGGGACGCCCATGGCGCCGGTGGCGTTGCCCTTCATCGCCGGGATGCCGCCGTAGGTGGCGCAGGTCCCGATCGCGACGACGGCCGCAGCCTTGGGGGCGAGGCGGTCGAGCCACTCGTTCATGGTGATCGGCTGACCATCAGGGTTCGCCGCGAAGCCGGTCCAGTGACCGTCTCCGTTGATCTCCTCGTTACCGATCGAGCCCTCCATGCACAGCACGAACGGATCGAGCTTGCCCTGCTCGGCGTCGAACCACGCCTGCGAGAACTCGTCGCCAACCGCGTAGTCGATCACCTGGTTGTGCACCACGACCTTGGGCATACCGGGAATGGCCTGGAGGATGATGTCCTCCAAACTCGGATTGGTGGCCGAGGTCATCGCCACCGAATCGCCCTCGCAGCTCAGTCCCGTCGTCATCCAGAGGACGTGAGCCGTAACCGCCTCTGTCTGTCTATGGCCTGCAAACGGACTTGCCATCCCGTCTCCTCTCGCTCTCAACAGATACGTGGTAGGGGGTCGCCCACAAGCTGATCCATCACTCGTCGGCCGCCGAAGCTTGTCTCGACCAAGACCATCCCTGGCGGCTCCGTCCGCACCTCTCCGATCTCGGCCGCGTCCTCACAGCCGTCCACCTTGCGCAGCGTCTCCAAGGCTCGTTCTGCAGCCTCCGGAGCAACGAAGGCGACGAACTTGCCTTCGTTTGCCACATACATCGGGTCGATTCCGAGGATCTCGGAGGCCCCCGCAACAGCGGGGTCGACCGGGACCGCTCCCTCCCGCACGAGCATCGCGACCGAAGACGCACGGGCGAGCTCGTTGAGCACCGACGCCACGCCGCCGCGAGTGGCATCCCTCAGGCAGCGCAGTTCGGGACCAACTTCCTCGAGCAGAGCATCGACCGCCGGCCACAGCGAGCGCGTGTCCGATTCGATCGAGGCGTCGAGGTCAAAGAGATTGCGGGCGAGCATGATCGCGGTCCCGTGCTCGCCGATCGAGCCCGAGAGGAGGATGCGATCACCGGGCCGTAGCGACGACGGCGACAGCCGCGCGCGCGGATCGCGGTGGCCGACGCCCGTGGTGCAGATGTACATCCCGTCGCAGTGCCCGCGCTCGACGACCTTGGTGTCGCCGGCGACGATCTCCACGCCCGCCTCCTTGGCCGTCCGCGCGATCGCCTCGACCTCGAGCTGAAGCGTCTCCGTGTCGAGGCCCTCCTCGAGGATCAGCGAGAGGGTCAGCGCGATCGGCCGTGCACCCGACACGGCGAGGTCGTTGGCGGTTCCGTTCACTGCGAGCTCGCCGATCGAGCCGCCGGGAAAGCGCAGCGGCTTGACGACGTAGGAATCGGTCGTCATGGCGAGCTCGATCCCGCCGAGAGAAACGATCCCGGCGTCGCCCATCTCCTTGAGCGAGTCGCCGCCGAAGGCCGGCACGAGCACGCCCTCGATCAGGCTCTGCGTCGCCTTGCCTCCGGCGCCGTGCGACATATTGATCTTCTTGTGGCGGAACTTCGCACGCTTGCCACGCGCGGTCTCGATTATCCCGAGGATCTTCTGCTCGCGGTCCGACACGGCGGTCTGATCCGCCATCACACTACCTCGCGCTCGCGAGCAAACCGGCCGTAATTGTAGTACGCGGCGCACGCCCCCTCGGAGGAGACCATGCACGTACCGATCGGACGTTCGGGCGTACATGCGGTGCCGAACACCTTGCATTCCCAGGGCTTGATGACGCCCTTGAGCACCTCTCCGCACTGGCACGCCTTCGGGTCCGCAACGCGAACGCCGGGGACGCTGAAGCGCTTCTCGGCGTCGAGGTCGGCGTAGGCCTCGGAGAGCTTGAGCCCGCTGTGGGAGATGAAGCCCAGTCCGCGCCATTCGAAGTGGGGCCGCAGCTCGAATACCTCGGCCATCACCTCGAGCGCCCGCGGGTTGCCCTCGTAGGGGACCACGCGCTTGTACTGGTTCTCGACCTCGCAGCGTCCTTCGGCGAGCTGGCGGAGGATCATGGTAATCGCGTGGAGGATGTCGAGCGGCTCGAAGCCGGCGACGACGATCGGCTTACCGTAGTCCGCAGGGATGAACTCGAACGGCCGCGCGCCCACCACGGTGGAAACGTGTCCGGGACCGACGAAGCCGTCGAGCCGGAGATCCGGCGACTCGAGCAGCGCTCGCAGGGGCGGCACGATCGTCACGTGGCTGCACATGACCGAGAAGTTCTTGACGCCTTCGGCACGCGCGCGCTTGAGCGTCAACGCCGTCGACGGGGCCGTGGTCTCGAAGCCGATGGCGAAGAAGACGACCTCGCGGTCGGGGTTCTGCTTGGCGATCCGCAGCGCATCGAGCGGCGAGTAGACCATCCTGATGTCCGCGCCGGCCGCGTTGGCCTCGAGCAGGCTGCCTTCGGAGCCGGGTA
>JALYZL010000201.1 GCA_030948875.1 Actinomycetota bacterium | reverse complement strand
GGCGAGCGCGTCCGCCTCGGGCCGGGGCAGGTCGCCGATCAGGCCGCCGACACGCTCGCGGAGGAGCGCCTCGGCGGAGGCGAAGGCGCTCTCGCCGGCGTCCGTGAGCTCGAGCCGCTGGCGCCGGCGGTCGTCCTCGCGCGCCCTTTGCGACAGGAGCCCCGCTTCGACGAGGCCCGCGATGAGCTGCGAGACGGCCGGGCCCGAGACCCCGGTCCGGCGCGCGAGCTCCGCTCCGCCGACTCCCTCGCGGGCGATGGCACGCAGGGCGAGGTACTGCGACGGCGTGAGCGCCGGAGCGTGCCGGGCGAGCAGTCGCTCGATCCACCGGCTCACCAGCGGCGCCACGGTCAGGAGGGCGTCGGCGGCGTCCGTTTGCGGGCGGGGGGGAGCGGGCACTCGATAAGGTAGGTTAACGACTAAGCATGCTTATCTTACGCGTCATTCTTGCAGCCATTGCCGTGGTCGCGCTGGCGGTCCGGCCGGGCACCACGGGCGGGTCGGTCCTCGCCCTCGGCGCGGCGGGCGTCGACGTGGCCCTGGGGACGCGCCTCGATCCCGTGATCCACATCGTGGCGCCGATGTTCGTCTTCCTCGCGGCGGCGCTGACGCTCGCCGCCACGCTCGAACGGGCCCGCCTCGGCGAGCGGCTGGCGACCGCGCTTGCTGCCCGCGCGGGCGGTAACTCGTACCGCCTCTATGCCTACGTCTGCCTTGCCTGCGCGGCCCTGACCACGACAGTGTCGCTGGACGGAGCAGTCGTCCTCATGGTGCCCGTTCTCCTCGCCCTCAGGCGCTACAAGGTCCCGTTCGCAAGCCTCTTCTTCGGCACCGTCGTGGTCGCCAACGCGTTCTCGATCGCCGTCCCGCAGGGCAACCCGACAAACCTCCTGATCATCGCGCGGCTCGGTATCGCCCCCTCAGCTTTCCTGATCCACATGCTCATTCCCGGACTGCTCGCCGCGGTCCTGTGCGCCGCTGCGGTAGCCGCGAGCGAACGGCGACACCTCGCCGCGCCCTATGCGCTTGCGCCGCGGGCGCGCGACCCGCTCTCGCGCACCGAGCGCGGCGCGGTCCTCACCTTTCTCGCTGCTGCCCTGGCGGCGTGGACGGCGCCCCTGCTCGGCCTGCCAACCTGGTGGCCGTTCTCGGCCGCGGTCGCGCTCATGCTCATGGCCACGCGGACGCGACCGGCAACGATCCTTCCCTGGCAGATCGGCGTCCAGATCGCCTCCACCCTGCTTGTCGTCCAGGCCCTGGGCGTTCCCGACCTCGGCCACGTGGGATCGGGGCTGCCCGGGCTCCTCGTCGTCGCCGCCATCGTGGGAGCCGCCGCCGCGCTGGTCAACAACCTTCCCGTCGGCGCTTCGGCGGTGGCCCTGGTGAGCGCGGCCCCACTCGGCTACGCCGCTTCGATCGGCCTCGCGGTGGGCTCGCTGGCCACGCCGCAGGGGTCGGTCGCCACCCTGCTCGCGAGCGAGCTCACGGGTCCGGATGCGCCGGCACTCCCGATCGGGCGCTTCGCCCCCCTGGCGGCCACCGCCGTGGTGCTCGCCACGGCGGCGGCGTGGCTGACGCTGTAGCCACTCATGCCGCCGCGGCCGTCTGCTCAGCGGCGACGGCCTTCGCGGGAATCCGGCCGATCGCGCGCTCGGCGAGGGCGGTGATGGTCAGGCTCGGGTTCACGCCGACGTTGGCCGGAATCGCCGACCCATCGCACACAAGCAGGTCTCGGTAGCCGAACACTCGCTGGTCTGAGTCGATCACCCCGCTCTCGGGGGAGGCACCGATGACGGCACCGCCGAGGATGTGAGCGGTGGTGGGAATCGAGAGGATCGCCTCGGTGAGCCCCGCCTGCCCGGTGCCTCCCAGCTCCCGCTGTAGCCACTCGGCGATTCGGTACGCCACCGGGATCTTGTCCGGGTTCGGACTCTCGGAATTGACCTCGGTGGTGAGTGTCACGTTGCCGTTCGGAAGACGGCGCTTGACGCGCAGCCGGATCGAGTTGTCGAGCGTCTGCATGACAAGGAGGATGATCGTGCGACGGGACCAATTGCGTACGTGGGTAGCGCGCCACGCCGCGCTCGGATGGCGGGCGATGTTGGCCAGGAAGTGCCACGGCTGCGTGCCCCGCCGGCCCGCCTCGCACATCAGCGTGAAGAGCAGGGACTGAGAGTCGCCGGCCCTTCCGTAGGTGACAGGCTCGACATGGGTGTCGGGATCGGGATAGATGCTCGAGGTGATCGCCACGCCGCGGGTGAAGTCGTTGGCGTCGTCGGGAGCCGTGACCGCGAGGATCGACTCGCTGTTGGTGCGCACCAGGTCGCCGAGACGATGCGAGACGTCCGGTAGCGAGCCCCCGAGCTTGCAGCGGAAGAGAAGCCGGTTGGTGCCGAGCGGACCGGCGGCGAGGACCACTCCACGCGCCGTCAGCCGCTGCTTGTCCCGCAGCGCCCAAGCACCCGAGCGCTCGTGTGTGACCGTATAGCCATCCGACCCGTCGCGGGCGCCGATCGGAGCCACATCGATCACGGTGCGCTCGGGGAGGATCTTGACACCGAGCCGCTCGGCGAACCACAGATAGTTCTTGACCAGCGTGTTCTTGGCTCCGTGGCGGCAGCCGACCATGCACGAGCCGCACCGCACGCACCCGGTGCGGTCGGGTCCGGCGCCGCCGAAGAAGGGGTCGGGCACGCGCTTGCCGGGGTCACCGAGATAGACGCCAACGCGCGTCTTGGCATAGGTGTCGCCGAAGCCATTCGCTTCCGCATAGCGCTTGAGGAGCAGGTCGGCCGGCGTGTCCTGGTCGTACGTCGTCACCCCGAGCATGCGCTCGGCCTCGTCGTAGGCGGGCCTCAGCTCGGATTCCCAATCGGCGAGGCCGGCCCACTGCGGATCGGCGTAGAACGCGGGGCGGGCACGGTAGAGGGTGTTGGCGTAGCCGAGCGAGCCGCCGCCGACGCCGCACCCTGAGACGATGAAGATGTCCTTGAACATCGTCATCCGCATGACGCCCTTCAGCCCCAGCTTGGGCATCCAGTAGTAGCGCTGCGCCTCCCAGGTCGTCTGAGCGAAATCGTCGTCCTCGAATCGGCGCCCGCACTCGAGCACGGCGACGCGGTATCCGCGCTCGGCCAGACGCAGCGCCGAGACGCTCCCGCCGAAGCCCGAGCCGATGACGATCCAGTCGAAGTCGTATCCGTCCGCGCGCACGGGGACCGGATCCTACGGGGTTGCCGTCAGGTGGCGGCCAGCTCCGTTTCGCGGAGCTCGACTTCCGAGGGCGGCGACCTACGCATTTATCACTATATCAATTGAATTTACAGCCTTTGCCGTGCGACGTCATCGTCATGACCGCGGGAGCCGTTAACCGGCGCAGGACCTGGCGACGCCGGACGCCCCTTTCGAGG
>JALYZL010000187.1 GCA_030948875.1 Actinomycetota bacterium | reverse complement strand
GTCTATTGGCGCATTTGCCGGGGGCCAAATGCGCCGGGGTGCGGGGGTGCGGGGCGAGCGCGTCGGGGCGCGAACCGATGTCCAATAGTCCGGCCCCTCCGGACCGAACGACAGCGGTTCGGGGTGGCCGGACCCCGCCAGCTACACTCCCTCTGGCTGTCGTGACTGGCGCGAGAAGGTGGAGTAGACCACCGGGGAGCGACGGCCTTGGCTGAGCCGCGCGCCTGGGCATGCATACCCTCTAACTTCGAGGAACGACATGTCCCAGACTCTTGTGAAGATTCCCGACGCACTGAAGCCCGTCGATGGGCGCTTCGGATCCGGTCCCTCGCGCGTCCGGCCCGAGCAGCTAACGCACCTCGCGGGCGCCGGCGCGGCGGTGATGGGAACCTCGCACCGCCAGAAGCCGGTCAAGCAACTGGTGGGTCGTGTCCGCGGCGGTCTGCGCGAGCTCTTCTCGCTCCCCGAGCGCTACGAGGTGGTGCTCGGCAACGGAGGGACGACGGCGTTCTGGGACGCCGCCGCGTGCGGCTTGGTGCGCGAGCGCGCGCTCCATCTCGCCTACGGTGAGTTTTCCTCGAAGTTCGCCGCCAGCACCGCGGGCGCGCCGTTCCTGCGTGACCCGCTGGTGATCAGTGCCGACGCCGGCGATGCCCCCGAGCCCGTCGCTGATCCCGACGCCGACGTCGTGGCTTGGGCCCACAACGAGACCTCCACCGGCGTGATGGTCCCGGTTACGCGCCCTAAAGACTCCGACAACGCGCTCGTCCTCATCGACGCCACCTCGGGCGCGGGCGGGCTCCCGGTCGATGTCACCGACGCCGACGCGTACTACTTCGCTCCCCAGAAGGGCTTCGCCTCCGACGGCGGGCTGTGGCTGGCCCTGCTCAGCCCGGCCGCGCTCGAGCGGGTCGCCGAGCTCGCCGAACAGCGCCCGTCGGCCACTGGGGCTCCCCGCTGGATCCCCGACTTCCTTTCGCTCCAGATCGCGCTCGAGAACTCGGTCAAGGACCAGACCTACAACACCCCGGCGATCGCGACGCTTCTCCTCCTCGCCGACCAGATCGACTGGATGCTCGAGCGCGGCGGCCTCGAGGGCATGGTCGCCCGCACCACCACGTCCTCGAGCCACCTCTACCACTGGGCCGAGTCGGGAGCGCACACGACCCCGTTTGTCGCCGACCCCGCCAAGCGCTCGCTCGTCGTCGGCACGATCGATTTCGACGACGCCGTTGACGCCGCCGCCCTGGCGGCGACGCTGCGCGCCAACGGGATCGTCGACGTCGAGCCCTACCGCAAGCTCGGTCGCAACCAGCTCCGGGTCGCCATCTTCCCAGCGACCGACCCGTCCGATGTCGAGGCGCTGACCGCCTGCATCGACTACGTCCTGGAGCGGGAGGCATGAGCGTGGCGAGCGTGGCGAGCGTGGCACGACCGCGCGTACTGGTCGCCGAGAAGATCGGCGACTCGGGCGTCGAGCTCCTTCGCGCGCATTTCGACGTCGACCTCGGGGCCGACTGGACGCGTGAGCAGCTCGCCGAGCGGATCGGCGAATACGACGGCATCCTCATCCGCTCCGCCACGCAGCTCGACGCCGAGTTACTGGGCCGGGCGACGCGCTTGCGCGCGGTCGGGCGCGCCGGCGTGGGGGTGGACAACGTCGACGTCGCCACCGCTACCAAGCGCGGGATCGTGGTCGCCAATGCGCCCCAATCCAACGTCGTGACGGCGGCCGAGCACACCATGGCCCTGCTCCTCGCCCTGGCCCGTAACGTGCCGCAGGCCCACGCCTCCCTCACCGCGGGCAAATGGGAACGTTCGAAGTTCTCGGGCGTCGAGCTCTATGACAAGACGCTGGGGATCCTCGGCTTCGGTCGCATCGGCCAGCTCGTGGCCCAGCGAGCCCGGGGCTTCGGAATGCGCGTGATCGCCTTCGATCCCTTCGTGTCCGGGGAGCTCTACCGCGAGCTCGGCGTCGAGAAGGCGCAGTCCTCGGACGACCTGTACGCGGTCGCCGACTTCATCACCTTGCACCTGCCCAAGACTCTCGAGACCGAGGGTTGGCTCGACGCGGGAGCGCTCGCCAAGTGCAAGGACGGCGTGCGCATTCTCAACGTCGCCCGCGGCCCGCTCGTCGTCGACGCCGACCTCCAAGCGGCGCTCGACTCGGGCAAGGTCGGCGGGGCGGCGCTCGACGTGTTCCGCACCGAGCCAATGATCGAGCACCCGCTGTTCGGTTACCCAAACGTCATCGTCACCCCTCACCTCGGAGCCTCGA
Organism: Actinomycetota bacterium; assembly: GCA_030948875.1. GTDB lineage: Bacteria > Actinomycetota > Thermoleophilia > Solirubrobacterales > Solirubrobacteraceae > Palsa-465. The sequence goes on along the minus strand of JALYZL010000187.1, from coordinate 680 downwards.
CCGCGGAGGCCACCGACCGTGCCGGCTATCAGGCAGCCGAGCAGGTCGTGGCAGCGCTCGACGGGGGGGTGGTGACGAGCGCGGTCAACGTCCCCGCCATTCCCGCTGAGGACCAGGACGTTCTCGGCCCCTTCGTGCCCCTGTGCCGGTCGCTGGGCCGCATCGCCGTGGCCCTCGCGGAAGGATCCTCGATCGACCGCGTGGGGGTCGAGTTCCTCGGCCGGGTTGCTGAGCGCGACACCCGGCTGCTGACCATCCAGGTGCTCATCGGCGTGCTCGCCGGTCACACTGAGGAGCCGGTCAACGCGGTGAACGCCCCGGCGATCGCCGAAGAGCGGGGGATCGACATCGTCGAGACCAAGCGCTCGAGCGCCCGCGACTACACCGACCTGATTAGGGTCGCGGTGACCAGCGGCGAGCGGACCCTGCGCGTCGTGGGCACGAATCTTGGCCAGCGCGACCGGCCCCACCTCCTCGAGGCGTGGGGCCAGCGCTTCAACGTCCAGCTCGAGGACCACATCACCCTGTTCCTCTACCGCGACTTGCCCGGGATGATCGGACGCGTCGGCACCGTGTTCGGCGAGCACGGGATCAATATCGTCTCGGCCGCCGTGGGCCGCCAGCCGGGCAGGCCCAGTCAAGATGACAGCGGTCTCGCGGCGATGGCGATCACCACCGAC
>JALYZL010000172.1 GCA_030948875.1 Actinomycetota bacterium | reverse complement strand
GGGGAGGGGCAGGCCTCCGCCGGGGAGCTTCGGCGCGACTCGCGGACCGCGCCGGTCGCTGCCGGGGCCGTCGTCCGAGCCGCCCTCGGAGGCCCGCCAGCCGACCGACGGAGCCGTCCTCGCCGCGTGAACGATGAGGATCGCCGCGCACGCCAGGGCGAGCAGATGCATGCCGACGACCATGACGATTACCTGACCTACGCCGACCACAAGGGAAGCGTACCGCGCACGTCACGTCCGGCGCCACAGCAGTGTCCGCTAGCATCTTCCGCCGCCCCAGGAGCCGCCACGCCGCGGCTTCAGTCCGCCGACCGGAGTGACGAACCGACATGCCCGCATCAGATACCGCCGCACTCGCCGTTGCCAAACGTGAGCCATCGGGCTCCCGGGCGGCGCGCCGCCTGCGCCGGACCGGGCTCATTCCCGGCATCGTCTACGGCGGCGGCCAGGACGCGATCCCCTTCGAGGTCGACGACCGGACGCTCAGGCACGTGCTCGCGGGCGCCGGCGCTGTGGTCGACCTCAGCGTCGACGGCGACCCGTCGACCCCCGTCGTGCTCAAGGAGCTCATCCGCCATCCCGTCGACGGCCACACCGTGCACGTCGATCTCCTCCGCGTGCGTCTGGACCAGGCGATCCAGGCGACGGTCCCGCTCGAGCTCACGGGCGAGGACAGCGCTCCCGGCGTCAAGGAGGGCGGCGTGCTCGAGCACGTCACCCGCGAGCTGAACATCGAAGCGCTCCCGACCGACATTCCCGACCGGATCGAGCACGACGTCTCGGGCATGGAGATCGGCGACACGCTCACGCTCGAGGGACTGGCCGCCACGACCACCGTCAAGTTCCTCGACGACCCCGAAACGCTGATCGCCACGCTCAGCCCGCCCCGCCTGCAGTCCGAGGAGGAAGAGGGGATCGAGCAGGAGACCGAGCTCGTCGGCGAGGACGGCGCCAAGACCGAGGACGAGGCCGCGGACGGCGGCGAGGAGTGAACGCCCGGTAGCCCCGGGCGCGAGAGCCCGCTGTGCCGCGCCTAAGCCCGCGTGCGGGCCGTCATCGGGGCGCCCCCGTCGACTGGCTGATCGTGGGTCTCGGGAACCCGGGATCCGAGTACGCGGGCACGCGCCACAACGTCGGCTTCGACATCGCCGGGAAGCTCGCCGCCCGCTGGGACCTGCCCAAGCTCAAGGCGAAGTACTCCGGGCTCTTGACCGAGGGTCGCGCCGGGCCCGGAGGCCCGCGCGTGGCGCTTTTATTGCCCCAGACCTACATGAACGATGTAGGAGGATCGGTCGGCCCAGCGCGCGGAGACCTGCAGGTCCCGCTCGAACGCGTCCTCGTCCTTCACGACGAGATCGACCTTCCCTTCGGCGAGATCCGCGTCCGGGTCGGGGGTGGGCTCGCGGGCCACAACGGCCTGAAGTCGCTCAAGGCCGCGCTCGGCGGCACCGACTTCGCGCGCGTCCGTGTCGGCGTCGGCCGCCCGCCCACCACCGACCCCGACCGCGTCGCGGCATACGTTCTCGGCCGCTTCCGCGAGCCCCGCGAAGAGGTTGCGCTGCTCGTCGACGACGCGGCCGATGCGGCCGAGCGGGTGGTGCTGGAAAGCGCCGCCGAAACCGCGGAAGCGAGACCGGGCTCCGCCTAGACTAGGAGAGTGGGGAAGGTCTCGGCGCCCGGCCGACCCCGCTCTCCCACGGCTTCTCACCATGCTCAGCACCCTCCTCTCTCAAGCAGAGAACGATCCCCAAGTCGCGAAATTGTCCGCGCAGGGCGGGCAAGCCTTCGTCTCGAAGGCGCTACGCCCCTACCTGCTGGCGGCGATCCTCGACCCGGCCACGCCGGCGATCGTGGTGGCCGGCGACGACCGGGCCGCCCGCGACCTTGCGTCCGGCCTGCGCGCGTGGCTGGCGCCGCGCACCGTGCGCTTCTATCCGAGCCGCGGCGTCACCTACGAGTCGCACCTCGCGCCGCCGCCGCACCTGGTGGGCCAGCGGATCGCCGCGCTCGACGCGCTCTTGGCCCTGGCGCCCGCTCGGCATCCGGCCTCGCACAACCGGGCGGCGGCCAAGTCATCCGGCTACGCCGACCAGGCGCCCGTCGTCGTGGTCAGCGCGGTGGCGCTGTCGGAGAAGGTGCCCGACCCCGAGCTCCGCCCCCACGCCTTCACGCTCCGCGCGGGCGAGCTCATCGATCTCGAGGAGACGGCGCGTGACCTGGTGGCGTCGGGCTACGAGCGCGTCGACCAGGTCGAGGACCGGGGGCAATTTGCGATCCGCGGGGGCCTGCTCGACCTCTTCCCGGCGACCGAGGACCGCGCCGTCCGCGTCGACCTGTTCGGGGACGAGATCGAACGCATGAGCTGGTTCTCGACCTTCACCCAGCGCTCGCTCGGGGAGGCCGAGGAGGTCGAGGTGGCCCCCGCCGCCGAGCTCGCAGCCGAGCACCGCGAGCTCGCCGAGAGCTGGATGACTCGGGTGCCGCCCGATCAGGCGAGGCTGGATGCCGAGCGGGCGGCAAACCCGAGCGCCCTCGAGGACGCCGAGAACCGCCCCGACATCGCCGAGCTCCTGCCCGTCGACCGCTTCCACTCGTTCCTCGACCTCGCGCCCGCGAACGCGACCGTGATCATCGCCGGCGAGGAGGACGTGGCGCCGGTGCTCCACGACCACTGGCAGGACGTCACCGCCGCCTTCCACGACGAGGACGCGCATCACCTCTATGTCGCGCCCGAGCCGATCGAGGCGGCGCTGCGCGAGCGCGCGCGGATCCGCCTCTCCAGCATCGAGCAGGACCAGCCCTTCTTATTCCGCGCCCAGGACGCCAACTTCGCCGCCCGCGGGCTGCGCGAGGCCGAGCCCGAGCTCGAGAAGCTCGTGCGCTCGGGCTACCGAACGGTGGTGGCGTATCCGGTCAAGGGCGACGGGGAACGGGCTGCCTACAACCTCGACCGGCTCAGGGTCGATTGGCTGGAGAACGGATCTAACGGCGGCCAAAAAATAGGGCCGAAGGCCCCCATAAACAATCTCGTCTTCGCCCATGCGCGGCTGTCCGAGGGCTTCATCGCCCCGGGCTTTCACCTCGCGGTCATCCCCGAGCACCGGCTCTTCCGGCGCCGGCGGGCTCCAGACCGGCCCGATCGGGCGCGGCGCCGGGGCGTGCTGCGGAGCTTCGCCGACCTGCGCACGGGCGACATCGTCGTCCACGAGGACCACGGGATCGCGCGCTTTGCGGGCTTCGACACCAAGACGGTGGCCGAGGTCACGCGTGACTATCTCTACCTCGAGTACGCGGGTTCTGACCGCGTCTTCGCCCCCGTCGACCAGCTCGCCAAGATCAGCCGCTACGTCGGCGCGGGCGGCGCCCACCCGCCGCTCTCGAAGCTCGGGGGGACGCGCTGGGACACGATCAAGGCGCGCGCTCGCCGCGCGGCCCAGGAGCTCGCGGGCGAGCTGCTGAACCTGTACGCCGAGCGCAAGCGGCGAGAGGGCCACGCCTTCGCCGCCGACAGCGACTGGCAGCGCGAGTTCGAAGCGGCGTTCCCCTTCACCGAGACGCCCGACCAGCGCGACGCGATCGAGTTCGTCAAGGCCGACATGGAGGCGCCGCGGCCGATGGACCGGCTGATCTGCGGCGACGTCGGCTACGGCAAGACCGAGGTCGCCCTGCGCGCCGCCTTCAAGGCAGTCCAGGACGGCAAGCAGGTCATGCTCCTGGTCCCGACGACGATCCTCGCCCAGCAGCACTACGGGACGTTCTCGGAGCGGCTCAAGGACTACCCGATCATCGTCGAGCTCGTCTCGCGCTTCCGCCCCGCGGCCGAGCAGAAGGCGACGATCGCCGAGTTCGCGGCGGGTCGCGTGGACATCCTCATCGGGACGCATCGTCTGCTGTCCCGGGACGTGCGGGCGCGCGATCTGGGCTTGCTCATCGTCGACGAGGAGCAGCGCTTCGGCGTCAAGCAGAAGGAGCTCCTGCGGCAGTTGAAATTGAAAGTCGACGTGATCGCCATGAGCGCGACGCCGATCCCGCGCACGCTGCAGATGTCGCTCGCCGGCGTGCGCGACATCAGCGTGATCGAGACCCCGCCCGAGGGTCGCCGGCCCGTCAAGACCTATGTCGGCGAGTACGACGAGCAGCTGGTCAAGCAGGCGCTTCTACGTGAGCACGCGCGCGGGGGGCAGGCGTTCTTCCTCCACAACCGCGTGGAGTCGATCGACGAGACGTCCGAGCGGCTGCGCGCGCTGTGTCCGGCGATGAGGTTCGAGGTGGCTCACGGCCAGATGGACGAGGGCACGCTCGAGCGGCGGATGCTGCGCTTCCTGCGCGGGGATGCGGATGTGCTCGTGTGCACGAGCATCATCGAGTCGGGAATCGACATTCCGCAGGCGAACACCCTGGTCGTCGAGCGCGCCGACGCCTTCGGGCTCGCCCAGCTCTACCAGATCCGGGGGCGGGTGGGCCGGAGCCGCGAGCGCGCCTACGCGTATCTGCTGTATCCGAGCGCGGCGGCGCTGACGCCAGACGGGGCGAACCGGCTCTCGGCGCTGTCTGACTACACCGAGCTCGGCGCCGGGTTCAAGATCGCCATGCGCGACCTCGAGCTCCGCGGCGCCGGCAACCTGCTCGGCGACGAGCAGTCGGGGCACGTCGCCGCGCTCGGGTTCGAGCTCTACATGCAGATGCTCGACGAGGCGGTGACGGAGCTCGAGGAGGGGGGGGATTCTCCGGAGGACTGGGAGCCCGTGCGCCTCGACGTCAACGTCGATGCCTACGTGCCCGCCGACTACATCCCCTACGAGCAGGCCAAGGTCGACGTCCACCGGCGGATCGCGGGGGCGCGCGAGGTTGCCGATCTGGGCCTCCTGCGCGAGGAGCTGCTCGATCGCTTCGGCGAGCTGCCCGAGCCTTTGAAGAACCTGATCCTCCTCCAGCAGGCGCGGATCAAGCTCGGCCAGGCGGGCGCGCGCGCCGTCACCTTCCGGGGCGACCGGCTCGCCGTGACCCCGATCGAGCTCGACTCGGTGCGGGCCAAGAAGATCCGGGCGCAGATTCCCGAGGCGCTCTACGAGTCGGGGAAGTCGCAGCTCTCGGTGCGGATCCCCAAGGACCCGGCGGCGCGCTTCCCCGCGGTGGTGCGGGCGGCCGATGTGCTGCTGGCGGTGACGACGGAGGCGGCGGCGTAGGGG
>JALYZL010000154.1 GCA_030948875.1 Actinomycetota bacterium | reverse complement strand
CCGTCGATTCGCGCGACCGCGTGCCACGCTCGCGACCTGGGATCCTCGACGAGCGAAAGCAACCGACGCCCGTCATCGTCGTACTCCGGCACCTCCCGCATGATGATCACGCGCTCGTCGTCAGGCTCGGCGATCGCGGCCAGCGGCGCGGCCATCCACCACGGCTCCCACCCGCGCTCAAAGCCTGCGCACTCAAGTGGTGACGCGTCGACTTCGGTGGCGAGCCACGCCCCAACGATGTGGGCCCCGCGACGCCGCGCCTCCGTGACGCCTCGACGGGCCGCCGCGACCGGGATGTTCTGCGGGAAGTTGAGCATCAACTGACCATCGTGAGCCTGCCATGACCACCGCAATCCGCCGTCGTCCCAGACCTCTCCGCCGCCGGCCAGCGCGATCGCGGCGTTCCACGAAGCCTGGTTGGTCTCACAGTCAGCGACGCTCGCGAGCATTCGGGGCGAGCCTACCGCCGTTCGGCGACACCAGAGCACCTGAGTCCCGCCGCGGGCTCGCCCGCCGACCGCAGGCCGCGACAGCCCGTCAGGCCGCCCGGACGCTCGAACCGGTGGCGCGATTGCTTTCGCCGCTCCGCCCGGCGCGTCCTGACGACTGGTCGGCGACCCGGCGATCGCGCCGGTCCGAGCTGGCCGGCGCGGAGCGCCCAATTGCTTGCGTCGGGATCCGAGGGCTCGCGAGACCCGAGATTGGCGAGGAGGAGGGCTCTGGGCGGCCGACTCGCGGGCCTTCCTGGAGCGCGAACCGCGGATGCGGTAGTCATCAGCGAAGGACACACCTATAGCGGACCTCGTGCAGCTCGAAGCCTTCGCGCTTGTCCACCTTGGTCGTCCCGTCTGGCGCCCAGCCGGCGGATGCGTAGAACCGTATGGCGCGTACGTTGGTGTCAAGCACCCACAGCGTCGCTTCCGAGAATCCGGCTTCCCGGAGACCGGCGAGCGCCCGCTCTAACAGCAGGTCACTTCCAGCTGAGCCCCAGAACTCACGAGAGACGTAAATCGCGGTTAGCTCACCGACCTTCTCGCCGGCATCCTCGTCCCTGCTCGGCGCGATGTGCGCGAAGCCGAGCACTTCGCCCTGGTCCTCGAGTACGAACGCGCCGCTGGCTGGGGGCGCGGACTCAGTGATGATCTGTGACCAGGCTCTCGTGCGGCGTTCCACCGACAAGCCTTCGAGGAAGGCGTCGGGCACTTGCCCTCTATACGCGGTTTGCCATGTCCGTACATGGACTTCGGCGATCGCGTGCTCATCGCCTAGGCGTGCTGGTCTGACCTCCACAGCGACATTCTCGCGGGCCAATTTCTGTCTGAGGCGCTGACGCTGCCGCCTGCCCTCGTTTGCGCGGCGAGCAGGTCGGTCGCCACCTCGGCCGCGAGCCCGCCGGCAACGGTCGCTCGTGGCGAATCGCAGGGCTGACGCGTTGTCCTCCGCCCAAGACCTGCTTTGGTGCGGGCGCGGGCCAAGGTGTCCCGCGTCGTCGGCCTCGCTCAGCGAACCTAAGATCCGTAGGCGACCGACTGGAGCCTCGGCCGCTCGCGATTGAATCTGGTCGCCAGCTCAGCTGATCCATGTCACATCACGGCCTGGGTTTGGGTCGTGGCCGTTAGACCGACAACATCCAAGCAAGATGACAGGAGAGTGCGTCATGCCCTACGCCGTGGATTTCAACGATGTCTCGACCGTTGGCCTGGAGTCCTCGCCGGTCGCGGCCGCGCTCGCTGGTCTGCGCGCGCACGAGGCCCGCTACTTCAAGAACAAGTACGACCACGTCTTCACGGTGGAGCCTGCGAGCAACGCCAAGACGACGATCGACTGGGTGCACCGGATCCTCGAGGCAGAACGCGACATCGTCATCTCCTCTCGGCCGCTCGAGGCTACGGCCTTCCAAGTCGAGAACATCCGAATCGCCTACGTCTTCTACGAGAACGGTCTGTCGATCAACGTGATGTACACCATCGACGACCCCAAGAAGCGGGCGGTCGGGTTCAAGCTCTCCGAAGGGATGGAAGTCCCCGCGGAGATCGCCTCGCGGTTCAAATTCGCGACGCAGAAGTCAAAGCTGGCCGGAACCATTCGCGGTTCCTACTTCGCCTTCGAAAACGATTACTGACCGCGGAACCTCGCTTGCCCCCGCCACCACGCGACTCAGCGGTCCCGGGACGCGAGGCCCGCCTTGCGCGGGACACAGGGAGTCTGCGTCCCTTCGCGCGACCGAGATTGCGCTCGCGAGTCTAAGCCTCGGGATCCGGCAGGCGATCGCTCGTTGAGACGATCTGGACCGACGAAGCGCTCCAGCCGAGGCTCGATTCACGCCCGACTTGGTCAGGGAAGATCGTCTGCGCGCGGGCCGCGGCGTCGAGGATGCTCTGACCGTCGATCTGCGCACGCGACAGCGGAATCCCGGCCGCCGGCCATTCACACACGAAACTCAGCGGACCCGGGGGCGGCAACGGCCACATCCAAAACGTCTGCCGCCAACTCGAGCCGCTACCGCCACCGCCGCGCCCCCAAAGGACAGGGCTCTGCGGCTCGCCCTCGCAGCGGCTGTCTTGCCCGACGTTTGTTGCCTTGCGCCCGTCGGCGAACTCGACGCCGAACCTCAGCATCGTCGGGTAGGTCCCTTCTGGGCCAGTTCCCGGGCGCTGGTAGACGCCGTTCAGCGACGGGTCGAGGCCCGCCTCGTCGTCGGCGGCGAGCACGCGCACGTCGAACTCGAACCCCTCCGGATATACGGCGCAGCGCCCGACGAACACCGCGGCTCGGTCATTGCGCGCGACAAGCAACTCGGCCGCGACGGTCGCGGGCAGCACGCCGTCCGGCGGACCCTGCCATGCAAGACGCGGCAGCCTGGTCCCCGTTTCCCTAGAAGGCGGTGCAGGGCGCTCAAAGAAACCGCTCACGGCACCAGCCTAAACCTCACCACTCCAGCAGGTCCGGTTCCGTCCGGATCGCACTCGGCGACCTGCATTCCTGAGACTACGCGACTCTCGGCCACCAGCAGCGAGAGTCGCGCTTAGCGCGGAAAGCGCCCATGCCGCCGGACGAGCGCTTTCACGAATCGAGAGCTTGAAACCGGACGATCGCGTCGGCGACGAGCGATGCGTCCGGTCAGTCCGGACTATTCGATGACGGCTTCCAGTACCGCGGCGATCCTAGGGCGCAGTGTGGGGAGTTCGCGCTCGACGACGTCCCAGACCAGCGTGAGATCAACGCCGAAGTATTCGTGGATCAGCTTGTCGCGCATCCGCGCGATCTGGCGCCAAGGGATCGAGTCATCGTGTGCCCGGGTTTCCGCTGAGAGGCCTTTGACCGCCTGACCGAGGACCTCGATGTTGCGGATGACCGCGTCCTGGGTCTTCCGATCGGCGAAGAAGGCGTCGCGGCCGTCTTGGGTGTATTCCATGATCGCGTCGATCGCGTCGAGGGTGTGGAGGAGGTAGGCGCGCTGACTGTTCACAGAGCGACGGCTTCAGACATGATCTGTTCGCGCAGGTATGGGCTGATCCCGCCCTCGCTGACCAGATCGACCTTGAGACCGAGCAGATCCTCCAATTCCTGCCATAGCCCGACGAAGTCCATCAGGCTTCGGCCGGGCTCCATTTCGACGAGAAGATCAACGTCGCTCGCAGGGCCGGCGTCACCGCGAGCGGCGGACCCGAACACGCGAACGTTCCGGGCGCCGTGGTGTGAGGCACGGTCCAGGATCTCGCTCCGACGCTCCCGGATCGCATCAAGGTCTGCGACGGCCATCTCGACGTTCACGGTACCGGCACCGGCGGCAAGCATCGAGAGGCATCCCAGCGCCGAGCCGGCGCGCGGCCACACGGATGCGACTTGGCCGCGCGTCAGCGAAGCAGTGGATCAGCGGCGAGGTACGCTCCGCGGGTCAGCGGGGATCATCGGAGCGGGCCTCTCGTGGACGGCAGCGATGATCTCGGTGTTATCGATCCCGCGCAGGTATCGGGACGTGATCGCCAGGTCGGCATGCCCGAGCTGTCTTTGGATCACCAGCAGCGAGATCCCCTCCCGTGACATCTCGACCGCGTGCGCATGCCGGAGCTGGTGTGGCGCCAACCGACGCCGAACACCGGCCATAGCAGCGGCGTGGTGCAGCTGGGCGCGGATTCCGGCTGACGCGCATGGCCGCCCACGAGTCGGACCGCGCACAACGCAGAACAGGCGGCCGACCGGCAGCTCTCTCCTGAGTTCGAGCCACGGGTCGAGGTGCGACCACGCCCAGCGATCGATGCCGACCTCGCGGCGCTTATCGCCCTTACCGTGGCGGACAAGCAGCGAGCCACGGACCGGGTCCAGGTCGGTTTCGTTGAGCGCGAGCGCCTCGCTGATCCGAAGCCCTGCACGCCACAGGACCACGATGATGCACCGTAACCGCACGCCGTCGGCGTTGTCGCCGGCGGCGCGCATCACCGAGACGATCTCCTCAACGGTCGGCGGGTCCGGCGGATACCGCAGGCCCTTGTTTCTGGGCGAGAGCCCCTCGTGGAAGCTGGACGTGGTCGCAGGCGACCGGCGCCTACCGGCGCAATCCAACAGCGACGTGGATTCCATGACGTCCTCCTTTGAACGACCATCAAGTCTCCCGTGGTCGTCCTGCTCCTGCACGCTACATGGACGAATCTGCGAGACAGAGAAGCAGTCGTAAAGGCCCGTCGGTGTGGAAGCCATCCGCCCGGTCACGTCTCTAGGGTTGGTGTAGGAGCGGGTCGGACGGAACGGGTCTGAGGATGGTTCCGGCCACCGCGGCGCTCATCATCGTCGGTTCTTCTCACAGTTCCGACAGCGAAGGAGGCCGGCGATGGCCGGAGTGGACAGGATGACGATCGAGGAGGTCGTCAGGAAGGTGTTGGTCGACGATCACGCTGATGTGATCCGCGAGTCGGTGCGGTGGGTCGCGCTTCGAGCCCTGCACGAACTCGCGCATGCGGGCCCGCTGCATCACCGCGTCAAACTCCCCGACGTCTTGATCTCCGCGTGCGCGCAGGAAGCTGGCGTGGGCGTCATCCACTACGACCGAGACTTCGACCGGCTCGCCGGCGTGCTCGCGTTCGAAAGTCGGTGGCTGGCGCCACCCGGCGCGCTGGACTGACGGCGTGCGAGCCGCGGAACGATGATCGTCCTCGTCAGTGGGGCACTCCTCAGATCACGATAGTCTCGCCCCCGATGACTGAGGTCTGGCCCGGCCAGCCATTCCCCCTCGGGGCCACGTGGGACCGCGAAGGTACGAACTTCTCGATCTTCACCGAGAACGGTGAGGGTGCCGAGCTGTGCCTGTTCGACGACGAGGGCGGGGAGACCCGCATCGAGCTGACCGAGTGCACGGCGCTCAACTATCACTGCTACCTCCCCGGCGTAGGCCCGGGCCAGCGCTACGGCTTCCGCGTGCACGGACGGTACGCCCCCACCGAGGGACACCGCTTCAACCCCGCCAAGCTCCTCATCGACCCCTACGCCAAGGCGATCGAGGGAATGGTCGACTGGAACGAAGGGGGCACGGTGCTTCCCTACGTCCCCACGGGCGAGGACGACGCCGACCTCGAGCCTGACGACGAGAACGACGCCGAGGCGATCCCCAAGTCGGTGGTCGTCGACTACGGCTTCGACTGGGAGGGCGATCGCCCGCCTCGTATCCCCTGGGCCGACACGGTGATCTACGAGACCCACGTCAAGGGCTTCACCAAGCTTCACCCCGAGGTCCGTGAGGATCTCCGCGGCACCTACGCCGGGCTCGCCTCCGAGCCCGCGCTCGAGTACCTGCAGTCGCTAGGGGTGACCGCGGTCGAGCTCCTCCCCGTGCACCACATCTCCAACGAGTCCTTCCTCGTCGAGCGCGGCCTCACCAACTATTGGGGGTACAGCACGATCGGCTATCTGTCACCGCATTCCGAGTACTCGGCCTCGGGCCGCCGGGGCGAGCAGGTCCGGGAGTTCAAGGGAATGGTCAAGGCGCTCCACCGGACGGGGATCGAGGTGATCCTCGACGTCGTCTACAACCACACCGCCGAGGGCAACCACCTCGGGCCGATGCTCTCCTTCAAGGGCGCCGACAATGAGTCCTACTACCGGCTCCTGCCCGACGACCTGCGCCACTACATGGACTTCACCGGCACCGGCAACTCGCTCAACCCGGTGCACCCGAGCGTGCTCCGGCTGATCATGGACTCGCTGCGCTACTGGGTCACTGAGTGCCACGTCGACGGGTTCCGCTTCGACCTCGCCTCGGCCCTGGCCCGGGAGTTCTACGACGTTGACCGCCTCTCGGCGTTCTTCGACGTGATCCATCAGGACCCGGTGCTCTCGCAGGTCAAGCTCATCGCCGAGCCCTGGGACGTCGGGCCCGGCGGCTACCAGGTCGGCAACTTTCCCGTTCTGTGGTCGGAGTGGAACGGGATGTACCGCGACACCATGCGCGACTTCTGGCGCCTGCACGCGAGCACGGGAGACTTCGCCGAGCGTCTGACCGCCTCCTCTGATCTCTACCAGGACGATGGGCGCGACCCGTTCGCGTCGATCAACTTCATTACCGCCCACGACGGCTTCCCCCTCGCGGACCTGGTCTCCTACGAGCACAAGCACAACGAGGCCAACCTCGAGGACAACCAGGACGGCACCGATGACAACCGCTCATGGAACTGCGGCGTCGAGGGCGCGACCGATGATCCTGAGATCCTCGCGCTCCGCCGCCGCCAGCAGAGGAATTTCCTGGCCACTCTCCTCCTCTCCCAGGGCACGCCGATGCTTCTCGGCGGCGACGAGATGAATCGCACCCAGCACGGAAACAACAACGCCTGGTGCCAGGACAACGAGATCTCGTGGTACGACTGGAGCCCCGATCCCGCCAAGGAGGAGCTGCGCGAGTTCACCCGGCGCCTGATCGCACTGCGGCGTAACCATCCGGTCTTCCACCGCGAGCGCTTCCTCCTCGGTCGCGACACGATGGGCTCAGGGCTCCCCGACGCCTGGTGGTTCCGCTCCGACGGGCGCAAGATGACCAAGCGCGACTGGCAGAACGGCCAACCGGTGCTCGGCCTTTTCCTCAACGGCCGCGAGATCCCGACCCCCGGCCCTCAGGGCGAGGAGATCGAGGACGACTCGTTCCTGCTCCTGTTCAACGCCCACGCCGAAGATCGCACCATGGTGCTCCCGTGGCCGCGCTTCGGGGGCCAGTGGGAGCTCGAGCTCTCGACCGCCGACCCCGCGGCGCAGCCCGGGTCGCAGCGATATAGCTCGCGGAGCGAGATCGACCTCACCTCGCGGTCGGTGGTGGTTTTGAAACGGGTCGGCTAATTCGCTGACGCGGATTACCGACTTGGCACGATTCGATGGCGTCAGCGATCTTGACGCCAGTTGATCGGTCCCCCTCGAAGCGCTCGCGAGCGGGCGAAGCCGTCATCGAGCACCCGGCCCTCGGCGGACTCAAGATTCGTTGCACGACCGCCGCCCGGCAGGACTTCACCGGCAAGCGCGTAAGCTTCGGCAGAACGGGTGTCGAGATCGGCGGTCACGTGGCCACCTCCATGGTCGACGTTGACGAGAGCAACGCCGACTTCGGCACCCACCTCTTCTGCGCCTATCGCCGCGAGCGAACCCGAAACCGGGCGAAGACGACCGTCACCGCAGCACCACCGCCGCGGATCGTCAACAAATCCCGGCGCTCAGCAAACCTCTACGAGAGCCGCAACCATTGAAATCAATGGGCGAGATGGGAAGAACTGCCGCCCGTAGCCGTCACCGCAATGATTGAGATGACTGCCACGATAACGAGCATCACCGTCAGTACCATGATCCAGGGGTGTCGCTTGATCGCAACCATTGCTCAGAACCCGTAGTCATCGTAGAAGTCTTCATAGCCGTTGGCGGCGATGCGGATGACGGCATGCCCCCCAGAACTCAGGCTACCACAGCCCCACGGGTAGGTGACGCCGACGTTCCCCCACACACCTCCGTGCTTCCAACTTGGATACGCGTCCCACCCGTGAGGTGTCTCAAAATTGCCGATGCAATACGGACCCCAAGCCCAGGTGGTGTGACCCCAGCCCTGGTCGGAGGTGATGCTTGATCCGTGCCGCACCAGGCATTCTGCGACTTGGTGATGCGGCCGATGTTGGCACCACCGGGAGCGCTCCAGACCCACGAGTTTCAGGAGTATCCCCAGCACCCAGCCGCGTGAGCGACGATGGGCTGCCGGTTCATCGTGGAGACGGTTGCTGGTTTTGGCGGCACGCTGATACCGGGGGTGGCGAGTGGCGGGAGAGACTGGCCGCCGTTGCCATGACTGACCTCGGATCCGCTGTCAAGGCGCCGGCGCGTTAACTTCTTGTAATGCGTCGTGCCGGGTTGGGCGACCAGTTCGCCGTGCGGGACGGGCTGGTGCTGCTCGTCGGCCGGCTGGTGTACGAGAAGGGCTTTCACCTCGCGTGCGACGCTCTCGCGCCGGTAATCAAGCACTCGGGCAACGTCCGCTTCGTCGCGCACGACTAGACGGCGATCTCCTCCGTCCGCGTCTCAGTGCCCTCGTCGTCGAGGTAGCGGATGTTCACCTGCGGCCCGTCGAAGTCGAGCACGGCGAAGCCGAACTTGTGCCAGCTCGAGCCGTTCTCCTCGAAGCTGCCGGATCCCACCCACGCGCCCGGCGCGGGAATGGCGGCGCCGGCCGGCTCGGCGAGGACGGGGATCCCGCCGTGGCCGATGCAGCGCACGAAGGGGATCCCCTGCACCTCGCCAAAACCCATCACGCGGTGCTCGTGGCCCCATAGCCAGGCGGCGATCTGCTTGCCGCCAAGGAGCGGCGCCAGCTTCTGCGGAAGCACCGTCCCGATGTCGCCCAGGTCGTAGCTGGAGACGAGCTGATGATGGCTGAGGAGCATGACCTTGCGACCCTCGCGACGGGCCTCGGAGGCCCACCCCTCGACGACAGAGGCCTGCGGGTCGGCGAGGACGGCGCTGTTGCCCACGCTGAGCACGTCGGTATCCCAGGAGGTATCGAGGCCGATGAGGTCCCATGCGGGCGTCTTGATCCGGAAGAAGCTCGTCCCCTTACCTTCGGGCGAACGCTGCTTGGAGAAGCGCGGATCACCGAGCAGGGTTTTGAAGAAGCCCCAACCGCCGCCGTACATGTCGTGATTGCCGTTCAGCGCCCACGACGTCACGCCCCTGTTCGCCTGGTCCACGGTGACCGGCCACATGCCGTCGGCGAGCACGCGGCGCTCCACCTCGACGGGATCGCCCGAGTAGTAGACGTCGCCGAGGTGGACGACATGCACCGGCAGGCTTTTCGACTCCGCGTCGGCTATCTCCTGGGCCATGAACTTTGAGACCTGGCGCGCGCGCGGGAGTCCCGACCCCCAGTCGCCGACGACGACGATGCGCAGCTTAGGCGCCGTGATCTCGTACTCGGCCGGGCTCGGATTGAAGGGGTGATTTCCCTGGGCGATGCGGTCGAGCGTGGCCTCGGCGATCTTCGTCACCCAGTCCGGGTCGTGGGTCGAGAACTTGTTGGGATGCAGGGCTACTTCGATGTCGTGGACGATCTTCTCGACGACGCCGACGATGTGGCCGAACGGCCCCCGAGTTTCGGGCGTCCCGACGACCCCGCTCTTGCGCGCCTCGTCCTCGATCGAGGTTTGCAGGATGCTGACCGTCGGCGCGCGGCTGAAGAAGGGGGCGCCGACGTTCTCACCGCCCGAGGATGCCTTTCCCGTGTTGTCGTCGGGGAGCGAGGCGAGAACGGTCTGGACGGCGTCCCTGCTCGTGGTCAGGGAGGCGCTGACCCCCTGTGCTGCCGCGGCCACCTTGTGGCGGTCGAGTTGGCGGGCCTGGAGCTGCCCGCGCATGGCGGCGACATAGCCGCCCACCTCGTTACGGTCTGACGAATCAGCGATCATGACATCCCCAGTACGCGTGGCTTTCACGGCCGGCGATGGCCTGCGCGATACGGTAGTCCATGGCCCTCATCGGGGTGTGATCTCCGGCTTGGCCTCGCCCGCCCGTCGGCGCTTGGATTCGACGTAGACCTCGGAGCGGAAGCGAAGCACCGGATCGTCGGATGCCTCGATCCCGGCCGGCACATCGGTCGGGTCGTACATGATCTGGTCGGCCGTCTCAGGATCCTCGTGAATACGGTCGACGACCATCCGGCCCACCGTAACGCGCCGGCGATCCTCTGGCCACGACCGCGTGAGGTCGTTTGTCGGATCACCGGGCTCGGCGAGCTCGAACACGAGTTCCCATGCAACCGGGCCGCGTGCCACGCGCTGCTCGATCTCCGACATCAGATACTGCGGCGGCCACAGCTTGTCATCCTGCGCGGACATGGGGACGACCTCGGTCTCCGGGACCCAGTGGTAGCGGAACGCGTGTCGCGCGCCCGCGGCGTCGATCGCCCAGAATGCGTGCAGCCCGTGGTACGCCTGAGTGGCGAAACTCTCCGCCGTCACCGCCTTGAAGACCTTGATGACCCCGCGCACGCACTGGGGGTGAATGGCGAGAAAGAGCGCCAAGCGGATCGGGTTCGGCAGCCCGGTCGGAAGGCCCCTGCGCTGGGCGGAGGCGAGGCCGATGAAGTCGTCGGGACGACGGGCCGGAAACGTCGTGATGCTCAGTCCGACCACGTCGCCGTGGCCGCCGGACGGTAGCTCGAAGCGGACCGCCAGGCCGAGCGCGGTGCCCTTGCTGGCGCTCGTGCGGTCGGGGAAATAGGGTGACCCGGCCCCGTTGGAGAAGCGCACGATCACGGGGATCTCGCCGCCTTGCAGGTGCTCGGCGGTCGTCAGGGCGCGGGCATCCGGCGTCGCTTCGAAGCGCCCGCGAAAGCTCACGCCACGTGCGTGCGCGCGGCGGAATCCCGGCACGTAGCCCAGATACGTCTCCATGTTGGACAGCACGCGCTCGACGCGCTCGGGCCCTCCGCCCGACTCACGGGTGTCCGTCATTGCCCCCGTCGCCTCCTATGCCGGTCCATCGAGCTCACTGATTATGAGCGGAAACCAGTCCTTGTCGGCCCGCTTGCCAATGAACACGTCGAGGTGTCCGTATCCGGGCACGATGTGCAGCGTGTGGCGTCCGGGGAAGAGGCGCTCGAAATACGCATGCGTGCGCTTCTGGGTCTCCGGCACGAAGCAGTTGTTCAGCCCGCCGG
>JALYZL010000152.1 GCA_030948875.1 Actinomycetota bacterium | reverse complement strand
GTTGCACAACGAAGAAGATAGCGCCCGCGTCGGATTGGTCATCAACTTTTTGCAATTGGTCATCAACTTTTTTGGTCATCAGATTGGTCATCAAACTCAACAGAAAAGCCCATAAAACCAGGGTGTTCGTAGATCCGAATCGCTGTAACCACGGGGTTTTGTGCGTCCAGCCACGGCTTTGCAAGCAGGAGGTCGCCGGTTCGATCCCGGTTGGCTCCATTGGAAGAGTCCCTGCAAATCAGCACTTTATGGGTCAGAGTCGGAGCTGCTGCACACGGAAATGGTCCCCGAGGGTGTTCCTTACGTCCCCGTAGCCGTCCCGGTACCCCAGTGCGCCGCCTACAGCGGTGGCCGGGAACTTTCTAATTTGAAAGGTTCGCCTTTCACTTTGGTAAGGTCTCCGGCATGGCCGATCACCCATCACCGCCGCTTGGCGCCCTCTTCCCGGCCGGCGGCCGACTAGCGCCAGAGCAAATGGTTGCCAGGCAGGGTGAGGTCGCCGAACTCGTTCTGCGCCTTCGGGAGTTCTCGCACGTAGTGCTCAGCGGCCCGCGCCGGATCGGCGAGACGAGCGTCTGCGGTGCTGTCTGCGCGGTGCTGCGCGATAAGCACGATTTTCTCGTGATTGAACTTGAGGCACCGGAGCAGAGCAGCGCCGAAGGCGTCTGCCAGCTCATCATCGACCGCACGGCCCGCCTCGACTTGGAGCGGATCTCGCGAGGTCTCTTGAGAGCGGCCGCACCGGCCATCCAGAAGATTCTGGAGGACATGGGCGTGCCGTTGGATCTCTCGCAGTTCGGAACTGGCGTCCCGGACGCGACCCGCCGCGCGGTCCTCGAGCTTCCGTTGGCGATCGCTCGCCAGCAGGAACGGAAGGTCGTGTTCTTCGTCGATGAGTTGCAACGCGCGGTGGACTACTCCGACGGAAAGGGCCTCGTCCACGATCTCGTGGACATCTACTCCGCCAACACCGAGGTTGTCGTGCTTGTCGACGGCAGCAACGAGCGGACGATCGAGCAGCTCATGGGAGCGCCATACGACCTCGCCAAGCTCGCTCAGCGACGCGAGCTTCCGCCCACAATCCCCGAAGACCAATGGCGCGAGCCGCTGCTCGCCCGGTTCGAGCGCGCTGAGCTACCGATCACCACCGATCGACTAGAGCTCATCTTGGAGTTCGGTGCCGGACGCCCGTACGACACCATGACTGCCTGCCTGTACGCCGGCTTGAACGCGCGGCGGGTGGAGAGCAACGAGATCGACGACTTCGCGCTCGAGAAAGGGTTGGAGGAGGCGCGTGGCCGCCTTGACGAGGACGGCTGAACCAGAAACGAGTCCAAGCGCGCGATGGCTGATCGGCGTGCTGGCCGAGCACCAAGAACTCGCGATCCGCCTCGCCGAGCAACCCGATCTCCTCGTAATCGAGAGCGATCCCCTCAGCGGCACAAGTGCCCTGCTCGCCCTAACGCTCGAGGATCTCGACCGGCCAGTGGTAGCCGTTGACGCGCGCTCAGCCGGCGACGCTCGGGATCTCGCGATGGCGATTGCGACGGCCTCGGTGGTGCGTCTCGCCCCCGAGGCAGCGGGCTGGTGGCACGGGACCGGCCAGTTCGATGCTGAAGGACTCCGGCTGACGCGGAAACTGGGTGATCGCGGCATCGATCTCGACGAACTGCGCCGCGGCTCGGGGACCGGCGTCGACCAGCTACGGCACGCACTCGAGCTCACCTCCGAACTCCACGAACAATCGGTGTTGTTGGCGATCGACCACCTCGACGATCTACTCGAACGACTGAGCGCACGCACCGCCCTCACGCTGCTTGGAGTACTGCGCGCCGACCACCAGCGCGCCGGCTCCGCCCAGCAGCTCCTCATCGGGCGGACAGAGGGCCGCCTCGCTTCGGGGTCGCGCGATCCCCAGCACCCCCTATACCGCGCCGGCAGCATCCTGCGAATACGGCGGCCCAAGCCGCAACGGTTCCTCGACGATCTAGCGATCGGTCGCCCTTGGACGCGCGATCCAATCGCGGTCATCGGCGCGGCGGCCGAGCTCGCTGGCGGCTCGCCAGCGTACGTGTGGCGCATCGTCGATGCCGCGAGCGGAGCGACCGGTCAGCATCGCGACCGTGCCGCTGCCGCCTGGCGGCAGCTCCAACTCGCTGCCGAACCAACGATCGCGCAGCACTTCACGCTGGTCGGCAGCGTGCACCGCGCCGCACCTACCGTCTTATGCGCGCTGGCGCTCAGCGTCGGCCCATACGAGCTTCCGCTCAATCCCAAGAGCATCAATGACGCGCTGACCCGGATGCGCGCCCGAGGCCAGGTCTTCTCGCCAGAGAAACAGCGGTGGGTGATTGCTGATCCGCTCCTGGCGGCCTGGGCAGGAGACCACGCACCCGTCTGGGTCCGCCGCCGCGCACAGCGCGGATAGCCTCGTCACAGTGGAGGCCTCGCGCCAAACGACGGAACCCAAGTGATGCTCCCATCGCGATCGGTGGCCCTCGCCGGCTGGCACATGAAGGGCCCGCGTTCGCATCCAGGCGAGATCGAGCTTCGCAGAGGAGCGGAAGGTCTCCGGCACCAGGGCGGCTCTTTCGATCGTTGCCACGAAGGCTGGGCATCCCGGCGGTTCGTCTTGTAATCGATGGAGGACTCAATACGTCGGCGCACCACCGCGGACGGCGGTAGGTTCGCAGGTGAAGCGGATGCCTGCCGGGTTGTTGACCCTGGGTCGTGACGAGGAAGAGCTAGCCGCTAGCGGCCGTCGGCGTGAGCGCGAGCCCGTAGGGCGAGGGTGAACGGCGATGGCCGCTTTAACCCGTCCCTGCGTGACCCTCCGGCTGAAGTGCTTTGGGCGCGGTCGGCTCCGGGGAGCCACCATCGGTGACCGGCAGTGGGGGCGTCGACATCCCACGGGATCTCCGATCAGGAGTCGGGCAGCGCCTGCTACCCGGTACGCGGGAGAAGCGCGCTTGACGGGCTTGGGCTTCACGACGGTGAAGGTGAACCTTCCTACGACCATGTTGGTCGACTCGTTGAAGATAGTCCCGGTGTAGGTGCCGAGGCACCAGCGCGACCTCGGGGTGCTGGGAATCCCGCGGTTTGGCGCGCTTGGGTTGGCGTAGCGCCCGACGTACACGTTCAGCGGGCCCCTGCGACCGTCTCCGCGCATTAGCGATATGCCGATGATCGAACCCTTACAACCAGTGTGTGCCGGCCCATCGATGTTGAGGTCGTCGCCGGTGTTGCCCTCTGGAGCGTCGGCGATGTAGTGGATGCGGAAGGTCGTCGTGCTGGTGCCCACGCGCGGGGACACCTCGATGTGCTGCAGCCGCGGCGACGCGAGCGCCGGTCCCGTGGTCGCCGCGATCGCCACTGCGAGCACCGAGAGGACTCGAGCGCGCAGACGCCGCAGTCGGCGGGCGTCCCGGCGATAGGTCAGCGTGAGCACCTCGTCAAAGCCGGCGGGAGGGTCACTGTCATCGGACACGCAATGACTCTCGCTCAGCCGTGCCCCGCGGCGAGCAGCTCGCCGTATCGCTCTGCCGGGGTACTCCACCCAAGCGTCTTGCGCGGCCGACCGTTCAACTCCGCCGCGACCGCGTCGAGCTGTTCCTGGCCGACGGCAAGGTCGCTGCGCTGCGGGAAGTACTGGCGCAGCAGCCCGTTGGTGTTCTCGTTCGTCCCCCGCTGCCACGGACTATTGGGATCGCAAAAGTAGACCTGCACCCCGCTGTCAACGGTGAACCGGACGTGCTCGGCCATCTCCTTGCCCTGATCCCAAGTCAGCGACCGGCGCAGCTGGACCGGCAGCGACGCGATGCTCTGCGCCAACGCGACACGCACCGGCTCGGCCTTGTACCCATCAGGAAGCGCGACGAGCTGCGTGAAACGGGTCGTGCGCTCCACCAGCGTCGCGATCTAGCCGGGGTGGCGCCCGCAAGGAGGTCGCGCTGTCGCGATGCGCTACCGGTGGGCAGTGGCGGT
Source organism: Actinomycetota bacterium (assembly GCA_030948875.1). Lineage (GTDB taxonomy): Bacteria > Actinomycetota > Thermoleophilia > Solirubrobacterales > Solirubrobacteraceae > Palsa-465. The sequence goes on along the minus strand of JALYZL010000152.1, from coordinate 242 downwards.
GGGGGACAGCAAGACGGCCAGCGCGCTACTGAACGCCGTGGTCTCGCGGGCGGCGGCTACGCGATCGAACTACCCTCGCCCGGTGCGAGGTTCCAGTAGCAACCCGCCGACCTGGGCATTGGTCGTGCAGGGCAGCGACGCCGCCACCCAGCTCGCGAAAACGCTCGGCGCCGATGTCGAGACGCCGCTCTAGCCAAGGCTGAGAGCATCGAGCAGGTCGGAGTACTGGTCGGTCCAGATCC
>JALYZL010000138.1 GCA_030948875.1 Actinomycetota bacterium | reverse complement strand
GTGCTCGTGCCCGCGCTGCCCGTGTGGGCGCTCCTGCTCAGGCTGCACGAGCTCCGCGACCGCTCCCCGACGACCCCACCGAGCGACGCCCACGACCGGGCGCTGGCCGCGATCGAGGATTTCACCGCCCAGAACCCGTTCAGCGCCGTGGGCGAACGCAAGCCGGGGCTGGTCCGGCTCCTCACCGCCTCGAGCATCCTGCGCCTCGTCGACTATGGCGCCCGCTACATCTGGGGCAACGGGAGCCTCACCGGGGTCAAGACGATCCACTTCGCCCGCTGGGTGTTCCTCGACGACAGCCGCCGCCTGATCTTCGCCAGCAACTACGACGGCAGCCTCGAGAGCTACATGGACGACTTCATCAATCAGGTGTGGTGGGGCCTCAACGCGGTGTTCTCCAACGGGGTCGGGTTTCCCCGGACAAGCTGGCTCGTGCTCGGCGGCGCCCAGCGCGAGCAGGAGTTCAAGGACTACCTGCGCCGGCGCGAGGTGCCCACCCAGGTGTGGTACTCCGCCTACGCCGATCTCACCGCCATCAACATCGACAACAACGCGAAGATCCGGGCCGGGCTCGCCGGCGCGATGTCGCGCGAGGACACCGAGGCATGGCTACTGCGCCTATGAGCATCGAGGTAGAGGACGCCCAAGGCCTGGTGGCCAGCGCCTACGGCCATCTGCCACACGGGTGCTTCCTCCTGCTCGAGATCGTCGATCCCGCCGCCGCCCGCGGGTGGCTGACAAGACTCGCGGGAACCATCACCACGGCCGCCGGCCGCGTCGACGGAGAGGCGGTGAACATGGCGCTCACCCCGTCTGGGCTCGAGAAGCTCGGGGTTCCCGCCTCGGCCCGCCACGGTTTCTCGCGCGAGTTCCAGGATGGGATGACCGAGTCGAGCCGGCGGCGGGTGCTCGGCGACACCGGCGACAGCGCCCCCGAGTACTGGGCCTGGGGCTCGCCGGACACCGCCCCGATCGATCTCGTGCTCCTCATCTACGCGTCGACTCCGGGCCGGCTCGATCAGGCGCTCGACGGGCACGGAGACGCGCTGCGCGTTGAGGGCACGGGGCTGCGCGAGGTGCACCGCCTCGACGCGCGTCGCGACGACCGTGAGCACTTCGGCTTCCACGACGGGATCTCTCAGCCCGTCATCGACGGCCTGAACTCCGGACCCACCCACCCGGCACGCGACACGATCAAGGCGGGCGAGTTCCTGCTCGGATACGAGAACGAGTACGGGCAGTTTACCGCTCGGCCCCTGCTCGATCCGGCACAAGATCCCGAGCGCCTGCTCCCGCTCGACGCTCAGGGGTCGGGGCGCCACGACCTCGGACGCAACGGCACCTACCTCGTCCTGCGCCAGCTGGCCCAGGACGTGTCGCAGTTCTGGACGCACGTCGAGGCGGTGGCGCAGACGAGCGATAACGGCTACGGCGACGCGACCGCGCTGGCCGCGCGCATGGTCGGGCGCTGGCCCAATGGCGCGCCCCTCGTCCTTTCCCCCGAGCGCGACGATCCCGCGCTCAGCAGCGCCAACGACTTCACCTATCACCAGCCCGACCAGCTCGGGCTCCGCTGTCCGATCGGCGCGCACGTTCGCCGCTCGCATCCCCGCGACTCGCTTGACCCGAACCCCGGCTCGGACACGTCGATCGCGATCGACCGGCGCCACCGACTCCTGCGCCGCGGCCGCGTCTACGGACCGAGGCTCGACCGCACCGAAGCGCTGAGAGGCGGCGATCAAGAGGAGCGAGGGCTGCACTTCATGTGCGTGGGCGCGAGCCTCTCGCGCCAGTTCGAGTTCATCCAGCACACCTGGGTCCTCAGCCCCAAGTTCGATGGGCTCTACGAGGACGCCGACCCGCTCATCGGCCCGGCGGGCCGCACCTTCACGATCCAGGCCCGGCCGACGCGCCGGCGCGTCAGGGACCTGCCCGCCTTCGTACAAACACGCGGCGGCGCCTACTTCTTCATGCCCGGGATCCGCGCGCTGCGCTGGCTCGCGAGCGGCGCCCCGGGCGGGCCTGGAGGCGTTTCGTGAACGGACGCTACGACGTCGTCATCATCGGGTCGGGCTTCGGCGGCAGCATCACCGCGTGCCGGCTCGCGCAGGCGGGCCGGAGCGTGTGCGTGCTCGAGCGGGGGCGGCGTTGGAGCAACGTGGACTTCCCCCGCTCGCCCAGCCAGATCGCCGACCAAGCGTTCTGGGACCCGGACAGCCGGCACTTCGGCCTGCTCGAATACCGGGTCTTCCCGCGCATGCACGTGATCCAGGGAAGCGGAGTGGGCGGCGGCTCGCTGCATTACTTCAACGTCCACCTACGCCCGCCGGCCTCCATCTTCGATGACATCCGCTGGCCGGCGAGCATCGACCTCGAAACCCTCGACCCGTACTACAGCCTGGCGTGCGACATGCTCGACGCCGCGCCGCTCACCCCGCCGGCAGGCCGCTCGCTGCCGACGCGGACGACCGCATTCCTCGAGGCGTGCGGGCGCGCCGAGCGCGACGCCGAGCTCGTGCCCATCGCCGTGTACGCGGGCACGGGCCGCCAGAACCCGCACGGTGCCGTCCCTCAGCAGCCGTGCGACTACTCCGGGAACTGCATGGTCGGCTGCGCCACCCACGCGAAGAACACGCTTGATCTCAACTACCTGGCGCTCGCAGAAAAACACGGCGCCGAGGTCTATCCATTGCATCGCGTGCACCGGGTCGCTCCCGTCTCGCACGGCACCGGCTACCGCGTGAGCTATGAGCGGCTCGATCCCGCGGCCGTGACATCGGCGCCGTTCGCTTCCGTGTGCGCCGACACGGTGATCGTCGCGGCGGGCACGCTGGGCACGGCCGAGCTCCTCCTGCGCTGCCGGGATCGTGTCGGCTCGCTCCCCGACCTCAGCCCCGCCCTCGGACGCGGGTTCTCGGCCAACGGCGATCTCCTCCTCGCGGGCACGCTGACCGACGGGGACATCGACGCGGGCCCAGGCCCGAGCATCACCGCGGGCGCCGACTTCGCGACGCAGAGCCAGCAGCTCTACGTCGAGGATCTCGGCCTCCCCGATCCGTTGTTCTGGTTCATCGAGGGAATGCTCGCCGGCGCCGTGCTGCCGACCAACATACCGCGGTTGGTCACCCTGCTCCTCGACGGTGGCCTGGGGATCCCGGGCGCCACCGCGCGACTCACGAAGGAGCGCGAGCGCCTGCTCGGCGGCGGCCGGACGCGAGGGTTCCTCCCCTACCTGGGAATGTGCGAGGACGCCGCGGATGGTGAATTCGCCCTCGATCGCTCGGGCGCGTTGGATCTCAGATGGAATCCGGACGCGAGCCGCGAGAGCTTCCTCGAGCTCGAGGAAGCGATGCGCGAGCTCAGCGTCGCCCTCGACGGGGAATATGTCCCGAGCCCGCTGTGGCTGGCCGGGGACCTGCTCACGGCGCACCCCCTGGGCGGCTGCGCGATGTCCGATGACCGCCGCGACGGGGCAGTCGACGACACCGGCCAGGTCCACGGCTATCCGGGGCTGTTCGTGGTCGACGGCTCGACCATCCCCACCGCCCTGTCGCGCAATCCCACGGCGACGATCAGCGCTCTCGCCGAGCGCGCCGCCTTCCTGATGATCCACGGCCGCGAGCTCGAGGCCGACGATCGCGCGACCCCCCCGAACCGGTGGCCGGAGCGCTCGGAGCTGCACTCGGAGCTGAGCACGGCATGAACTCGCTCACCTACTTCGGCCTGCAGCCGATCAGCGAGCTGGGAATCTGGGGATGGCGCCTGGAACGGCGCACCGAGTTCCTGTGGCGCGAGCCGTTCGACAAATACCTGCTCCCGCCCCTGTTCGCTGCCGCCCAGGCGCTTCTCAACGCGAGCCGCTCAGACGAGGGCCTCGCGCTCGCCGAAGAGCGAGCCCTCCCCGACGAGGAGCGTTGCACGCAGGAGATCATCGACGAGATTGCCGCCTTCATGAAGGAGAACTGGCTGCCCGGTGCCGTCCAGCGCTTCGGCAACACGAAGACCTTCGGCGTCGTGCGGGGAGAGCTTCGCGTGCGGCCCGGCCTCCCCGAGAACCTCAGGCACGGCATCCTCGCGCACGAGCGAACGTACCCCTGTTGGGTGCGCTTCTCGGGGCCCGGACCGTACGCGCCGCCCGATCTCTACGACTACGGCCAGTGCTCGGTGGGGATCAAGGTCATGGACGTCCCGGGGCCCAAGCTTCTCGACGACGAGCGCTTCACCCAAGACCTGATCATGGTCTCCCCCGCCAGCTTCGTCACCCCCAACGTCCAGGAGAACGCCAAGCTCCAGCGCTATGTGCGCTCGCGCTCGAACCTCTTCTACTTCATCAACCCGACCGACACCCACCTCCTCGCCGGGCTCATGCAGTCGCTCTACTCGCGCATGCACACAAGCCCGCTCGAGACGCGGTACTACAGCAACGTTCCCTTCCTCCTCGGCGAAGGGCAGGCGGTCGAGTACTCGCTGCGGCCCCAGTCGCCCAAGAAGACAAGGATCCCCATGCGCGCCTCGGACAACTACCTGCGCGAGGCGATGGCCCAAACCCTTGCCGCGGGCGAGTGGAACCTCGATTTCATGGTTCAGGTGCAGACCGATCCCCACCGGATGCCGATCGAGGATGCGACAGTCAAATGGCCCGAGCACCTCTCGCCCTACGTGCCCGTGGCGGTGCTCCACCTGCCGCGCCAGCGCTTCGACTCGGCCGAGCAACTCGCCCTCGCTGACAACCTGTCGTTCAACCCGTGGCACAGCCTCGAGGCCCACCGGCCGCTCGGCAACCAGAATCGCGCGCGCAAGCGGATGTATCAGGAGCTCGCGCGCCTGCGCCAGTCCATGAACCAGGCCCCGCACATCGAGCCGACGGGTGCCGAGCATTTCCCGGGATCGGCGGCGGCGGACGGAGGCGCGCTCGCGGGCAACGGCAGGGCTCGGCGTACTCCCACACGGTCGCGGCGGGCGGGAGCTTGACGTGGACGCCAAAGACGTTGACGCCCCCAGCTTCGCCGAGCTCAGGCCGCTCAAGCCCAAGCGCACCAAGACCTTCCCGGTCTTCCACGACCTCGTTGACACGCTCGTGGGCACCAAGAAGCAACCCGACGACGTGATCGCCTACGCGATGGCCGTGTGTTGCGCCTACGCGTATTCCGACACGGGGACGGTGGCAATGATCATGGCGCGACTGGGGCTCGAGGACAACCACTGCCTGATGGTCTCCGAGTACGTCGACGTCCTCTTCATCACCTCGACCGCCTACCTACTCCAGAGCAAGGACGGCAGGGTGGTGATCCTGTGCTACCGCGGGACTCCGCCCACCAGCCTGATCACCTGGCTCACCGATCTCGAGATCGACCCGGTAAAGGTCAAGATGGCGGGCCCCGACACGTCGGTCGAGTACGACGTCCACGCGGGCTTCTATCGCAACGTGCGCTCGACGCGTTACGTGCTCGAGGATGCCCTCAAATGCGCATTGACAGGTCACTCGGTGCGTAAGGATCCCGTGCCCATGCCCGGGAAGATGGAAGCGCTGTACATCACCGGACACAGCCTCGGCGGCGCGAGCGCGATGATGCTCGCCGCCATGCTCGTGACCGATCCCGCCTTCAAGCAGATCGCCGCCAAGCTCAAGGCGGTGTACACCTTCGGGGCGCCGATGATCGGGAGTCCGGACTTCGCCATGGCGTGCAACAAGCACGACTTTCTCCGCGAGAAGCTGATCCGCTACGTCTACGGGAACGACATCGTCCCGCAGCTACCGCCCAAGGAGTCCGGAGCGTTCGCGCACTTCGGCAGCGAGTACCAATACCGCCCCGCCGGTGCCAACGGCCAATGGCACCACAATGCCAAGCCGCGTGACCAGCTCCGCAATCTGTTCGAGGTCGTGACTACGCCGCTCTCGTTCCTGGCTAAGCAGCTCCAGGTCACGCGCGAGATCCCTTTCCACGCCTCGGTCGCCGACCATCTGCCGCAGTACTACATCGACGCGCTGAAGCCCGAACGGGTGCGCAGTGAGTTTGGCGACTAACGTCGCTAGCGACTAATACTAATCCCGAATCGTCGTGTCGAACTCGAGCTGGAGCGCCGTCGGCGCGAGCGGCTCGTCGGTGGCGCGCGGGCGCCCGCGCTTGGACCAGTGGGCGACTACCTCGTGGGCCCGGCACGCTCGGTAGGTGACACGGCGATCGAGCGGCGCGACGGCAAGCCCACCGCCGGCGCTCCCGGTCACGAGGGCGTGAAAGCGTCGTCCGAGGCGGTCGACCTCGACGATGTCTCCGGCCTGGATTGCCTCGAGCCGCACCTGAGAAAGGCTAAACCAAAGCCTCAGTTATAGCCTTCGGTAGCGCTCCTCTTCCTCGACCGTCCGCTCCGCGGTGGGAACGGCTTCGAGGCGCGCGTCCGGGATCGGCTCACCGCTCTCGACCGACACTCCGTACGTCCCCTCGGCCAGTCGCGCCTCGGCGCGCTCGACCGCTTCGAGCTCGCGCTCGAGGTCCTCGATGCGGCCCGCGTCGAGCTCGTCCTGATAGAGATTCTCCGAGTCGTAGTCGCCCGGCTCCACCCGATCATCTGACTCCTGCCGCCCGTCGCCCGTGTGTGCCGCGAGCGCCTCCTCGATCCGAGCGCGCTCCTTTGCCAGCAGCTTTCGGGCGTGCTCGGCGTCCATCGCCGCAGCATATGGGAACCCGTCGACGGTGGCGTTTGGGCAGGATCAGCTTGTCGAGCGTCCGCAGCTTGAGCGCGTGCCACACGGCCGCGGAGATGTGCTGGATGGTGTCGATGCCGTAGCCCTCGGTGGGATCGCTGTCGGTCATCACGGCGAGCAGATAGCGGCGTCCGAATCCGACGACCTGCCCGATGCTGTTCACGTGCCAGCCCCCACCGAAGGGGAGCCAACCGTTCTTGAGCGCGACGAGCGCCCCCGGGGGAACGCCCCCCGAGACGCCCCAGGCCTCAGACGGGATGATGTTGCGCATGAGCTCGTACTCGAACACGCGCGAGGACGTGGAGAGGAGGTGATTGGGGAGCATGACCAGGCGCAGGAGCTTGAGCTGGTCTCGTGGCGTGGTGGTGGTGAGACCCCATGCCAGGTTGGGGGTCGTCTCGGTCATGCCCGCCTGAGCGTCGAAGGCGGCGACGGCGGGTGCGCCCCCTTCGGTGTTCCACAGGTCGGTAGCGTCGTGGTTGTCGCTCGCCTCGATCATCCCCTGCGCGACGCCGATCTCCTGGGCGCTCAGCCCGCCCGGGCCCTGGCGCTCGCGCAGCAGGGTGGCGAGGATGTTCACCTTGATGATGCTCGCCGTCTCCAGGCGAACGCCGGGGCGGTAGAGGTAGGTTCGGCCCGTGTTGACGTCGTAGGCGGCGGCGGCGATATTGCCGCCGCGGCCGGCGAGATAGTCGCGCAACCCCGCCATCGCGAACGGGTTTTCCGACTTGAACCGCGTGCGAGCCGCCGAGACCCCAGCTCCCTCGGTCATCGCCGCCGACATTGCCAGTGCGGTGACCACGAGGACGCTGGCGCGGCGGTTCATCAGTGGCCAGTCTCCTCGATCAGCACTATTCTTGTCCAGTCCGGCGGCGGGCACCTCGGCGGCCCCTTCCCTTCGCCGAGCAGACCGACGACGACGGCAGCTCGCTGGTAAGCTGCGGTGAGGATGTTTGTCACCCCACGACGCTGACTCGTAGCGCCGCCCGCGCCCGCACGGGGTCGCGGCGCTCGTAACACCGTTGGAATCGGCGCCCGCCGATTTCACCACTTCGTCGTCGTCGTGAAGGGTTTGTTGTCGTGAGTTCATACCTGCGCGTTCTGCGCCACAGAGATTTCCGGTTGCTGTTCCTCGGTCAGGCCGCCAGTGTGGTCGGCGACCGCGTGGTCGTGGTCGCCATCGCCCTGTTCGTGACCCAGAGCACCAAGTCGCCGACCGATCTCGGACTCGTGCTCGCTGCCCAGGCGCTGCCCCTGGTCGCGCTCCTGCTCATCGGTGGCGTGTGGGCCGACCGTCTCCCCCGCCAGCGGATCATGATCGCCGCCGATCTGACACGCGCTGCTCTGCATGCATTGCTCGCGATCCTGATTCTCACCGGCACGGTGCGGATCTGGGAGATCATCGTGATCGAGGCGGCGTTCGGCGCCGCGCAAGCGTTCTTCCAGCCCGCCTACACCGGGCTCATCCCGCAGACGGTTCCCGAGGACCTGATCCAGGACGCGAAGGCGCTCACCGAGACGACGGCGAACGTCGCGTTCCTGATCGGGCCCGCGCTGGCGACGGTACTCGTCCTCACGCTCGGCGCGGGAGAGGCGTTCGTCTTCGACGCCGCCACCTTCGTCGTGAGCGCCTGGCTTCTCCTCGGCGTGCGCCCGCGCCGCCGCGGCCCGGCGCTCGCGCAGGGATCCCTGTTCCAGGAGCTCCGCGGAGGATGGCTCGAGGTCCGCTCGCGCAGCTGGGTGTGGGTGACGATCGCGGCGTTCACGGGCGCCATCCTCTGCGTGTACTCACAGTGGTACGCCCTCGCGCCGGGGATCGCGCGAGACGTGTACGGCAGCGCCGGCATATTCGGCGTGCTCGAGAGCGTGGCCGGCGTGGGCGCGGTGTGCGGCGCGCTCGCCGGACTCAAGTGGCGGCCGGCACATCCGTTGCGGACGGCCCTGCTCATGGTCCTCGCCTGGCCCGTGCAGGCCGCGGTGTTCGCGCTCGGGGCGCCGCTGGCGCTCGTCATCGTCGGCGCCTTCGCCACCGGCTTCGGGTTCTCCCTGCTGATGATCTGGTGGGAGACGGCGCTCGCGCAGCACATCCCCCCGCATGCGCTCTCGCGCGTGAGCGCCTACGACTGGATGGGCTCGCTGGCGCTGCTCCCGCTCGGATACCTGCTCGCGGGACCGCTCGCGGCCGCCCTCGGCGCGCGCACGGTCCTGCTCGCCGGCAGCTTGATCGGCGGCGCGATCCTCATGCTCGCGCTGCTCCCGCGCGAGACGCGTGAGCTCGGCGGCGCGCCCGACGAGGCGCAGCATTCCGCCCCAGCGAGCGGCAGCGGCACGCGGGCAATCTCGATGTGAGCCGGCAGTCAGGTAACGGTACGGTTTCTCGATCGACGACAAGGAGACGGGAATGACCACGAGCACGTCGGGGGCCGGCACGCCCGAGGACCCATGGATCCTGCACACGCCGCCCGGCACCTCGGAGTACAAAATGTACCGCGACGAGTCGGCCGGCCCGCCGGCGCTCGTGTGCGTCGTCGGTAAGACGACGCTGTCCTATCGGCTGCGCTGTATCGAGGACCTGCACGCGATGCTCCTCACGCACGGCGACTGGATGGCGCTCGGCGGCGCGGATGAGCAGAAGACCGCCGCGGAGGGCACGGTCGAGGCGTGGGCGCGCTCTGAGTCCAACCCGGTCGGCGGGTTCTATGGGCTCAAGAAGGGCCTGCGCGGGCGCTTCGGCGTCTACGTCCCGCCGCTGATGGAGGCACTAGAGCTCGCCGAGCTCGAGCACAATCCGCGCAACAATCGCATGCGCGCCGCCGGTTAGGCTTCGGGCCGCAATGGACCTCGAACAGTTCAAGCAGGCCCAGCGCTTCGTCTGGGGACTCGGCGACTATCCGAGCTTCGCGCAGCTGCTGGACGGGGCGGCGCGCTTGACCGTCGAGCGCTCGGGGGTGAGCGAGGGCGAGCGCGTGCTCGACGTCGCCACCGGGAACGGAAACGCGGCGGTGTGGGCGGCCCGCGCCGGCGCGCGGGTGACCGGCCTCGATCTCAGCCCCCAGCTGCTCGAATCGGCGCGGGCGCGCGCCGACGAGGAGGGCCTCGGGATCGACTGGGTGGAGGGCGACGCGGAGGACCTTCCCTTCGCCGACGACGAGTTCGATCGCGTGCTCTCGGTCTTCGGCGCAATCTTCGCCCCCCGACACGAGCGCACCGCCGCCGAGCTCCTGCGTGTAGCGCGTCCGGGCGGGACTGTCGCCCTCACCTCGTGGGTCCCCGACGGCGTGATGGGCCGCATGATCGCCGCCCAGAGCATCTTCATCCCCCCGCCCGCCGACGCCGAGCCGCCGGTCCTGTGGGGCGTCGAGGCGCACGCCCGGGCGATGCTCGCCGGAGCCACAGAGGTGACCATCGAGCGCGCGACGGTCAACCTCGTCGACGACTCGGTCGAGCACTACCTGGCGGGCCTCCAGGAGAACCTCGGGCCGCTGATCGCCGCGCGCGCGGCCCTCGAGGCGGACGATCGCTGGTCGGCGGCCCGCTCCCAGCTCCACGATCTTTACGCCGACGCCAACAGCGCCACCGACGGGTCGATGGTCATCGATGTCGGCTACCTGCTGATCGTCGCGCAGGTGTGAGCTGACCTCACGCGCTGCGCTCGGCCACGAGGCTCGCGACACCGCGCAGCTTCCCCGAGCGCTCGGCCACTCCCTCGCGGTAGTGGCGGACGAGGAGATCTCCGAACGCGTGAAGGAGCTCGTTGTCGCCGAGTACGAAGCGCGGGTCGAAGCGGTTCCCGAGCTCGTCCATGTGCGCGCGCGTGACTGTCTCGACGAGGAGGATGCCGCCCGGGGCGAGCGCAGCGGCGAGCGCTCCGAACAGGTCGCGCTGGAGGTAATTGAGCTGCACGATGACGTCGTAGCGGGCGACGGGCAGTGGTTCGGCCTCGAGGTCCATGCGACACGCGTCGACGGTGAGGCCGCGCTCGCCGGCGGCGGCCCGCAGCGCGGCGACCGCCACGTCGGAGATGTCGACGGCGTCGACAGTGAATCCGAGCTCGGCGAGATAGCGGGAGTTGCGTCCGAAGCCACACGCCACGTCGAGGGCGAAGTGCGCCGGACGCGCGCCGCCGGCGCGGCCGACGAGCAGCTCCCGGTTCTCCACCAGCCACTCGGACGGTCGACCAGGGAAGGGCTCGAGTCCCCGCTCGGAGTAGCGGCGGTTCCACCGCTCGCGGGCGTCGCTCATGTCGCCGGCGCCGGCTCGATCGCCGCCGCCACCCCCTCGGCGATGCGCTGTGGGCGCGGCCCGAGTCCGATCACCGCTTTCATCTCGCCGCGAGGGTCGACCTCGACCACCTTGGCCCCCGCCTCGACGGGCACTGCGTCGTGAGTCAGGCCGCGGAGGATTCCGTCCAGCGGCGCCCTCAGCTCCTCACGGTCGATCCGGGCGACGAGCTCACCGCTTTGCACCCGCTGACCGATCGTTGCCCCCGTCTTGAACACTCCACCGGTGGGCGCGTAGATGAAGCGGTCGCGGGCGTGGCCGGCGAAGCTCCGGGGCTCTCCGGCCAGCGGCTGGGTGGCGCCGGTGGTGATCACCGTCCCGAGCTCGTCGCCCCAGCGTGTCTCGATCGCCAGATGAGTCGTCTCACCGGCGACGAAGTTCGGGCCGAGGCCGATGGTGAGCGGCGCCAGGGCGAGCTGGCTCTCGGGATGGGCACGCTTGCGCATGCGAGCGTCGACGAGGACGTCGGGCCGCAGCGCGGCGAGCACAGCTGCGATCTCGTCCGTCGTCACCGGGACCGCCGCCCGGTCTACGAGCGCCTGGGCCAGGACCGCGAGGTCGTCCACCCGGCGGGCCTTGACGCCTTCGAGATCGCAGTTGCCGTCGAAGATCGCGTCGGTGAAGGCCATTCCGCGGCGTGGGGCCGCGGGCAGCGGCACGTCGTGGATCACCACCGGGTGCCCCGAGAGAAACAGGCGATGGCCGACGGCCGACCCCACGTCGCCGCTCCCACGCACGAGCACTACGCACGCTGGCATGTTCATCGGCGGCATTTCTACCGCCGAGCGTCGCGGCTGTCTACTCGACGGGCTGGACCGGCTCAGGCGCGGGCGCGAGGTGGGGCTCGAGCCACGTCGGGGCGCCACCGGTCGGATCTGATCCAGATCGGCGCACCGGGTGCTTGTCGAGCATGGTCTCCTCGGTGATGTGGCGGACCTGACCGCCTTCATCGATCACCGTCTCGCGTTTCCTGACCGCAAGACGGGGCAGGCGTCGCCGCTCGTGGCGAGCCAGTGCGACTCGTCGCACACCACGCCGGGGACGGTCGCCCCCTCCCTTTACGACCAGCGTGTCCACCGCGCCGACGGAGGCGGCCCACAGGCAGTGCTCGAGACCCAGCGTACGGCGCTGCTCGAGCAGCTCGTCGCCGAGGCCATCGCGCTCGGGAGAGCGCGCCGTCAGCTCAGCCGGGTGTCGCGCCCAGGTCCAGCGGGCCGAACTCGTCCTCGAGGGCCGCGCGCGCGTCGGCCAGCGCCCGCCCGAGATCGGCTCCGGCTGCCCGCGCGCCCTTGGCATCGCGCCGGTCGGCGCTCTCCTCGAGCTCTCGGCACCGGCACAACGCTTCCGTGGCGCCCGCCCAGCCGCTCGCTCCGCCCAGGGCGTGCGCCTGGCGCTTGACCTCGGGGAAGTCGCCGGCATCGATCGCCGTCTCGATGCCGGCGCATCGCTCGAGCGCGTCCGCGAGGTAGGTGTTCAAGAGCTGGGTTATCGCCGACCCACCGACATTGGGTTTGCTCGCGAGCACGCGCAAAGCCTGGACCGCGCCTGGGTCGAGCACCGAAAGAGCCTCCCGAGGCCCGACCTCCTCCGCCGCGTTGGCCTTCGCGACCGACTGCCCTCGATCGATCACCGAGAGGAACCCCTCGATCCCGAAGGGCTTGGTCAGGTAGTCGTCGACTCCGGCGCGCCGGAGCCGCTCGACGTGGCCCGGGGTGGCATCCGCGCTCGTGATCACCACCGGTATCTCAGCCGTGCGCGCGTCGCCGCGAAGCCGGCGCAGAACCTCCTCGCCCGAGATGTCAGGCAAATTGAGGTCGAGGAGGACGAGCGCCGGGCGATGCTCACGCGCGAGCTCGATGGCCAGGCTGCCCTTCGTGGCGACGATCAGCGTCACCTCTGGGCGCACCACGAGGATCGACTCGACGAGCTTGATGTTCGACGGGTTGTCCTCGACGTAGAGCACGGTACGCGCACGCCCCGGAGTGCGCTGGGGCGAGACCGGCCAGTCGTCACCGATCGATGCTCGAGGCGCCGGCGGCGCCGATACCACGGGAAGCTCGATGCCGAACGCGGTGCCCTCGCCGACGGCGCTGTCGACGCTGATCTTGCCCCCCATGGCCTCGATCAGGCGCTTGCTCGGTGCCAGTCCGAGACCCGTCCCCTCGACATCGGTGGCCTCGGCGCCGAGCCGCTCGAAGAGCTCGAAGACCCGCGGCAGGTCGTCGGGCGCGATCCCGATCCCGGTATCGATAACCTCGATGCGGGCGTTCGGAGCCTCCGCCTGCGTGCACCGGAGGGTGACCGCTCCTCCTGGGCGGTTGTACTTGACCGCGTTTGAGCAGAGGTTGAGGAACACCTGCTTGAGCCGCTGGCGATCGGCGAGAACGTGAATCTCGACATCTGCGCTTGGCGGGGGCACCAGCGTCACCGAGGCCGCTGCGGCGAGCGGCAAGACCATGCCCAGCGTCTCGCCGAGCACGTCTCCGACATGGACCGGCTCGACCGAGAGCCTGAGCTCCCCTCGCTCGATGCGAGAGAGGTCCAGCACCTCATTGATCAATTCGAGCAGGTGGTGGGCTGCCCTGGTCAGCTGCCGGAGCTTGTTCCGCTGCCCTGAGCCTAAGTCCTCGCGCGCGAGGAACTCCCCGAAGCCGAGGATGGCGTGCAGCGGGGTGCGCAGCTCATGGCTCATGCGCGAGAGGAAATCGCTCTTGGCGCTGTTGGCCTTCTCGGCGTGCGTCTGTGCACTACGGCCCGCGGCTTCGGCCAGCCTCCGCGCGCTGATGTCGCGGGTGGAGCTTTGGTACTCGACCACCGCTCCCCTCAGATCGGGGAGCGCGCGGGCCTTCGTCTCCACCCACACGTAGCTGCCGTCCTTGCGCCGGAATCGGTACTCGAGCGTGTGGTCGTCATGGCCATCTCCATCGGTCTCGACGAGCTCTTCGCGGAACTCGGCGTGGTCCTCGCGGTGAATGTCCCGGAGGACGTGGCGCCCGATCAGCTCGTGGGGCTCGTAGCCAAAGAGCCGTCGGCTGGCCTGCGAGACGTAGAGGAGGGTCCCATCGGGTAATGCCCGGGTGATCACGTCGGTCGAGTTCTCGGCCAGAACGCGGAAGAGCTCCTCGCTTTCCCGTAGCGCCTCCTGCGCTGCCCTACGCTCGGTGATGTCGCGCGTCAGCTTGGCGAATCCCCCGAGCTCTCCCGCATCGTCGTAGATCGGCATCAGGGTGACGTCGGCCCAGAAGCGGCTCCCGTCCTTGCGCAGCCGTTCGCCCTCTTCCTGGCACCGACCCTCCGCGAGCGCGGCCTCCAGCTCCCGCTGGGGGTCGCCGGCCTCGACGAGCTCGGAGGGATAGAACACCGAGAAGTGGCGGCCGATGATCTCGGCGGCGCGGTAGCCCTTGATCCGCTCTGCGCGCGGGTTCCAGCCCGCCACCCGCCCCATCGGGTCGAGCATGATGATGGCGGAGTCGGTGACGCTCGAGACGAGCAAGCGGAAGCGTTGCTCGCTCGCGCTCAGGGCGTCGTGGAGCGCGCGTCGCTCGGTCACGTCGTCGATGACCGCCGCCAGCCGTGCGAGCTGGCCGTCCTCGACTTTGACCGGTTCCGCCCGGGTACGAATCCAGCGCGTCTCGCCGTCGGGGCGCACGATCCGGAACTCGATGTCGCTTGCGCGCGTCATCGCGTCGCCCTTGGCCACCACGACGTCCCGATCATCAGGGTGGATCAGCTGCTCGAGCGCCGATGGCGTGGCGAACACGTCGTCGAGTTCGATCCCGAAGATCCGCGCGACTCCGGGGCTCGCGTAGAGCACCGTCGGCGGGTCGACCTCGCGCAGGAGCAATCCCTGCTGAACGGTCTCCGCCACCTGCCGGAAGTGCTGATCGCTCTCGCGCAGCAGGCCCTCCTGGCGACGACGTTCGTCGACCTCGCAGAACACCCCCTGCACACATCTCTCGCCGTCGAGCTCGAGCAAAGAGATCGAGAGAAGGACGGTGATCGTCTCGCCGCTCTTGGTTCTGAGCCGCACCTCGAGATCGTCGATGCGCCCCTTGCGCCCCAGCTCCGCGAGGATCGGCCCGCGGCGGTCGGGCCTCGCCCACAGGCCCACCTCGTGGACGGTCCGGCCGACGAACTCGCATTCCTGCCAGCCGAGGAGCTCGAGGCAGGCAGGATTCGCGTGCAGGATGGTGCCGTCGACCTCGCGCGTGACCGAGGTCGGGACCGGGCTGGCCATGAATAGGCTGCGGAAGCGCTCGCTCATGCCGACCTTGCCAGGAGGATGTAGGGCAGCCCTAGGCCCCTGACCACGTCGGGCAGGCCGTGGATCCCCGCTGGCTTGACGAGGTAGGCGTCGATGCCGACGTCGTAGGCGCGCTCGATGTTCTCGTCATCGACGGAACCGCTCAGCATCACCACCGCGACGCCGTCGAGCTCGGACCGCGCTCTGACCCGCCGCAAGACGTCGAGCCCCGAGACATCGGGCAGCGAGAGATCGAGCACGAGGAGGACCGGCGCGAGCGCGGCCCCGGGGACCCGCTCGAGATAGTCGATCGCCTCCTTGCCGCTGGCGAAGAGCTCCACCGGGTTCACCATGTTGGTGGCGGCCAGGACCCGCGCGATGAGCGCGGCGGTCGTCCGGTCATCCTCGAGCACGAGGACGGGCGCGGGCTCCTCGCTCGGGGGAGCCGAACCGGCTCCGCTCATCGCGAGGCGCCGGCGGAAGACAGGTCGCAGGTCGCGTGCGGAGGCCCAGGGCGAGCGAAGTAAAATCCCTGGGCGTGGACGCAACCCAGGGAGCGCAGCTGAGCGAGCTGCGCCGCGGACTCGATGCCCTCGGCTGTGACCGCGAGCTTGAGATCTTGGAACAGAGCGACGATCGCACGCGCCAGCGCCCAGGCATCGGCCGAGGTGATGAGATCGCGAGCGAATGCCCGGTCGAGCTTGACGCCGTCGAGCGGCAGGTCGCGGATATAGCCGAGCGACGAGTAACCGGTCCCGAAGTCGTCGACGTAGACCCGCACGCCTAGCCTGCGCAACCGATCGAGCGATGGGGCGATGGCGCCAGACTCGCTCGCCATGACGGTCTCGGTTATCTCGACGATCAGCCGTTCTGGCGGGAGCTGGGACGCCTCGAGCGCGCTCTGGAAGCGAACCGCGAAGTCGGGATCCTGAAGCTGGTGAACCGAGAGGTTAACGCTAACGTAGGGGACCTTTCCGTGCTGCGCCTGCCAGGTGCTCGCCTCGCGGCAGGCCTGCTCGAGGATCCATTCACCGAGCTCCGGCATCAACCCACGCTGCTCGGCGAGCGGAATGAAGGCGCTCGGGTACACCAGACCGAGACCGGGACGCTGCCAGCGCACGAGCGCCTCGAAGCCGACCGTTTGCCGCGTCCCCATGTCGATGATCGGCTGGTAGTGCAGGATGAACTCGTCGCGCGCCAGGGCCCCGCGCAGCTCGCTCCCGAGCGCGAAGTCGTCCAGAACCTGCCGATCCCGGCCTGCGTCGAAGACCGAGACCTTGTCTCCGTTGCTGCTGCTCTTGGCGTGGTACATCGAGGCGTCCGCTCGACGCATCGCCGAAGTGAGCGGCTCGCGGGGCGCGACGGCGGCGATGGCCACGCTCGCGCCCACGAAGATCGTGTAGCCGTTGACCTCCACCCCGTCCTCCAACGAGGAGAGAAAGCGGTCGGCGAGGCCATGGCCCGCCGCCTCCTTGGCGTCGGTGAGCAGGGCCCCGAACTCATCGTCACCGAGGCGCACGAGGACGTCCTCAGAACAGGCGGCGGCGCGTAGGACATCGGCCACCGCCTGGAGCACGAGATCACCGGTGGCGTGCCCGAAGGTGTCGTTGATGCTCTTGAAGTCATCGAGGTCGACGATCACGAGAACGCGGCCTGATGTCGAATCCTCATCGCCCATCTGGGCAAGGAGCACACGGTTGCCGAGGCCGGTGAGCCCGTCGCACAGGCTCCCACCGTCCCCGCTGGTCATGTGCCGCGCCCGACCTCCGCTGCCCTCCCGGCGAGTCCTCCTAGCGCCGAGCGCGCCAATCCCGGCCCGGAGGTCGGGTAACGTCAGCTTGCTCATCGCGCGCTCGCGCGGCGTGGCCGGGGGGAAACCGGGCGGGGTCCAAGGTGGAGACGCATGTGGCTTCCCACTCTCATGTCAAAACGGGGTAATTCTGTCTGCGTCAAGTATCGACTCGGTTGCGCGATCGTACTATCCCCACATTCAGGCATCGGCGCGGTGAGGCATGGGCCATAGCAGGTAGAAATGCGCAAGCGGGCGCCTGGTCCGCGGGTTGTTAACGCTCTCGCGTTCATGTGAACGGTCGATAAGTACGAGCGTCCGGCGCTACCGCCTTGCGTCAGCGGCAGCCGGATTGGTAGGTGGACGTGGCGTGAGAACCCCCCGATCCTCGTATGATCTCTGTTCTACCTGGAAACCCCGAAAGTGTCAAATTTCGGTCTGACACTTGACTGGGTGTAAACGGTCAGTCTCTGACTATGAGCTGGCGTGCAACCCACAGTCCCTTGCCGAGCGCGCGGTCGGAACCGGGCGGGTAATAGCCTGCCATCGGGTCCGCGAGGCCGAGACCTTCGTCGCCGATCTCGCACACGAAACGCCCGTCGACGGTTCCTACCCCGGCCGGCGTCGGCACATCACCGTGCCGTCTGGCATTGTCGAGAATCTCGGTGGCGGCGATAAGCGTGTTGACGACGCCCGCCTGGGGAGACCGCGGGCGATCATCGCCGCGGCGAGGCGTTCGCGGAATGCCGCGGCGTCCCCGGTGAGATTGACAGGCGCCTGTTGGCCGACCGCGGGACGGGCGCGGGGAGGGTGGCGGCGTCCTCGGGATGCTCATAGCAGGCATGGCCGCGCCGCCCTCGCCAACGCTCCAGGGATGCGCCGGCTGAGAAATCTCTCATCGTGTGCGCAGGCGGCCGCCTCAAGTAGCTTGGAGCCGTGAGCTCGGACACGAGCTACTGCATGGCCTGACGGACCCACCAGGCCGCATAGGCCCAGAACGGCCGCTGACCGCCGGATCGAACCGGCGCACGGCGCGCGGCAGGCCGACGCTTGGATGCTGTCGACCACGCGCTGGGCGGCGGGCTCGCCGGTGACGTCGACACGCGCGCCTACGGCGTGACCGTTCCCCACCACCGCGTACACGGCGTCGGAGTCGACGATGACCTCGAGGCGCGAGCTTGTCTCGCTCCCGTGCCAGCTTGCGGCCGCGACGCCCATGAACCCGGCGTTCGCGTGAGCCGTCACAGGGCAGGGGTCGAACCGTTGGGTCCTCGCAAAGGCGACAACAACGAAGAGTGACACCTGTGTCGGGCATGCCTTCCGCGGTTTCTGTTGTCTCCGCGCCGCTCCCTGTAGCAGCGCGTGTGGGACCTCTACCCTTTAGATCGCCCGCAATCGGCTCCGGTCAAGAGAGAGACGATCATTTAGCCCGGCTTTGCTTCGCGGGCGGCTTTGCTCGGCGGCCGGGCTTACTCCGCGGGCGGGCTTACTCCGCGGGCGGCCTCACTCCGCGGGCGGCCTCACTCCGCGGGCGGCCTTACTCCGCGGGCGGCCTTACACCGCGGGGGGCTTTACTCCGCGGGCGCCGGCGGACGAACGAGCTCAGCCCGGACCTGGAATCCGGTCAGGGTATGGGCCCCGAACGACGTGATCAGCGCGACGTCGATCGCATCCCGGCCTCTCCCGACGACGACGCGCCCGATCCGCCGAGTGTTGTTCCTGGCGTCGAAGGTATGCCAGCGACCGTCGAGATAAGCTTCGAACCAGGCTGCGAAGTCCATCGCTTCGGCGGGAGGGGGGACCCCCACGTCCGGGATGTAGCCGAACACGTAGCGGGCCGGGATGTTGAGAGCACGGCAGAAGGTGATGGCGAGATGGGCGAAGTCCCGGCACACGCCCTGGCCGGCCCGGTAGGCGTCGGCGGCGGTCGTCCGCGGATTCGATGCGCCGGGCATGAACTCGAGACGGCCGTGCACATAGTCGACGACCGCCTGCACCCGCGCCCAGCCCGGTGGCGTGTCGCCAAACTGCTCCCAGGCCACGTTTCCGAGCTCGTCGGGCAGGCAGAACCGGCTGGGCATGACGAAGCTCAGGGTCTCGTCGGGCAATGACTCGACCGGCGTCTCCGCTGCGTCGGGCACGATCACGTCGGCCGGATCGGTGAGCAGGAGCTCAGCTTCGTAGGCGACCCGCGAGCACCCGGCGTCGATCGTGAACCGCTCGCAGCGGTTCTCGTAGTGATCGAGGTAGCCGTGGTGGTCAGAACCGGTACGCCACTCCTCGCGCTCGATGCGGACCCCGGGCTCCGGGCGCGGAGCGACCTGCATCACCGCCGCCACTGGTTGTAAGGCCTCGAATTCGAACTCGCATCCGACGAGCAGCGCCAGGGTGTCGGGCGTGGTGGTGTCGGCCATGGCCACGAGGATGCCAGGTCGACCGGGGATCGTCACGCTGACCGCGTGCCACGATGGCCGCGTGCTTCGGCGCTCACGCAATAATCTAAGCCGTATGGCGATCACCAACGCGGAAGCGAGGCAGCAGCTGCTCGATGCTGTCGCGGAGGCGACCGATGAGCTCAGCTCGGCGCTCGCGTTCCTGGGAGCCGCGTACGAGCGACTCGATGAGCGCACCGCCGATCAGCTCGAGGAAGAGCTCTTCCGGCCCGTGCAGATCGCCTACGGCCGCGCGCAACGGACCTATTCGCAGTTCGCCTCCCGCTACGGCCTGCCCGGGCGCAAGTTCGAGCAGGCGTCCCCGGGGGCGCCATCCCAAGACGCCAGGCACCTGATCGACGCCGCGATCGAGGCGGTGGCGCGGGCTGACGGCACCCTCTCGACCCTGCAGGATTCGATGCTCCCGGTCGAGTTCGGCAACGCAGACCTCCGCGCGGGCCTCCAGGGCGTACGCGAGCTCATCGGGGATCTCCGCGGGCGGGCACGCGGGCTGGTGCGGGTCCTGGGGCGTTAGGTTTCGTCTCGGGCGGGCGCGGGGGGTCGGGCGGCGGGCGGGCGATTGGGCCACGCAGCCCACGCGGCGAGCGCCGATGTCTGCGATCCAGGCGGCTTCCCGGTCCGGATCGTGGTCGGCGGCGTAGGCGGCGACGATCTGCACGATGAAGGCCTCGAGCGTGGCGTCCCACCCGAACTCGGTCGCGTAGACCTCGCCGTGCGCCATCGCCACTCAGCCGAGATCGCCGGGCCTGCCCAGGCAACGGATCGTGACCTCGTTCTCGGCGTCCATCACGCGACCTCGTTCACACTGAAACAGTCGTTTCAGTAGCGTAGAGTAGCGCTATGGCCAGCAACGTTCGAGCCGACTCCCCCCGCCGCACCGAGCTCCTCGAACGGGCTTACCAATACGTGCTCGACCACGGCCTCGCCGAGCTCTCGCTGCGACCCCTGGCCGCGGCGATCGGCTCTTCCCCCCGCGTGCTCCTGTTCCTCTTCGGCAGTAAGGCCGAGCTCGTGCAGGCGCTCCTGGCCCGCGCCCGCGAGGATGAGCTCGCGCTCCTGCGCCGGGTGCGAGCCGCGAGCGTGGACGGCGACACTGCGCACTTGGTGGCCGAGCTGTGGCGATGGCTCGCGGCCGAGGAGCACCAAGAGCTGCTCAAGCACTGGGTCGAGGGCTACGCTCGCTCGCTGATCGAGCCCGAGGGGCCGTTGGGCGGCTTCGCCCAGCGAACCGTCGCTGACTGGCTCGAGGTGCTGGCCGACGCCGGGTCGCGCGAGGCCCCGTCCGGCGAGGCCGAGCGCACGCTGCTCCTCGCGGTCCTCCGCGGGGCCTTCCTCGACCTCCTCGCCACCGGCGACGTCGAGCGCACGTCGGCTGCCGTTACGCGTTATCTCGAAACCGCCTACTAGAACCTCGATGCCCTCCGCGATCGCCACCGTAGGCGTCTACGGCTCCACGCTCGAGCGCTTCCTGCACGCGCTCGACGAGGCCGATGTCAGAACCTTGATCGACGTCCGCCAGCGCCGCGCCGTCCGTGGCCCCGAGTACGCGTGGGCCAACTCCCAGCGCCTCCAGCGTGTGCTCGCCGAGGCGGGGCTCGGCTACCGGCATCTGCCCGAGCTCGCGCCCACCACCGAGCTGCGCCACCTCCAGTACGCGATCGACGACGCGGCCGGGGTGGGCAAGCGCTCACGCAAGGAGCTGGCGCCCGAGTACGTGGAGCGCTACCGCGAGGAGATCCTCGAGCGCGCCGACCTCGAGGAGCTCCTCGACGCATTGCCCGACGACGGCCTCGGCGCGCTCATGTGCGTCGAGCGCGATCCCCAAGCATGCCACCGCTCCCTGATCGCCGAGCGTGTGGCGAGCGAGTTCGGGTTCGAGGTCATCAACCTGCATCCGTGAGGGGGGCCGCTCAGCGCCCGGATCTAACCCGCGCGTGCTCGGCGACGGTGTGCTCAAGCCAGCCACGACGCTCGAGCTCATCGACCAGGCGGAGGTAGGGCTCGCGGAAGCGCTCGGCGCGATCCGGGCGCGGCTCGATGACCTCGCGGACGTGCACCATCTCCGCGGCGGCGTCGGCCAGCCCCAGCTCGCAGGACGCGGCGAGCAAGGCCATCCCGAACCCAGGCTCCGGCTCCTCGAGGAGCTGCGCCCCACGGCCGAGCACGTCGGTCCGCAGCTGGCACCAATACAGGCTTCGCGTCGCTCCGCCGGTGATGCTCAGCTCACCGTCGGTCGGCGCGCCGAGGTGGTTCAGGTAGTCGAAGCACAGCCGCTCGACGTAGGCCACCCCTTGCAGGAGACCCGCGAAATGGTCGACCTCATCGGCGGGCTCGCCGAGCATGAAGGCTTTGGCCTCGGGCACCGCGAAGGGAAAGCGCTCGCCTCGCGAGACGAGCGGATAGGCGATCACGGCGGCGGGCTCGCGCTCGGCCGCCTGCCGATCGAGCGCAGCGAGGGCCCGGCCCGGGAAACGCTCGGAGAGCGCCCCCGCGCCCACGCTCGACGCACCGCCCGGGAGCCACAGCCCGTCGGGCGAGCGGTGCGAGTACACGGCGCCGTTGGGATCGCGGATTGGCTCGGCGGCAACGCCCTTGAGCACCAGCGTCGTCCCCAGGACCGAGTTCCAGTGGCCCACGCTAAGCGCCCCGGCTGCGAGCTGCGACGCGCACCCGTCGGTCATCCCAGCGATCACCGGGGTGCCGGCCGCGATCCCCGTCGCCTCGGCGCCCGAACGGCCAACCACCCCGAGCTGAGTACCCGAACGCACCACCTCGGGCAGCGTTCCCTCGCCAACGCCGAGCTCCGCCATCACCTCGTTGGGCCAGGCGTCGTGGAGCAGGTCATAGCCGGTCTTGAGCGCGTTGCTGCTGTCGGCGGGCACCTCGCCACCCACCAGCCTGCGGTTGACGAAGTCGACCTGGTGGGAGAGCCGCGCGCCACCCGCGAGGCCTCGGTGCTCGCGCACGAGCCACAGGAGCTTGGGAAGCGCCCACGAGGTCTGGATCCGGTAGCCGAGCGACTCCCATACCGTCGAGCCCACCTCGTTGACGCGCGCCGCCTCCTCGCCCGCGCGGGAATCGTCGTACATCAGCCCGGGCGACAGCGGATCCCCCTCGGCGTCGACGAGCACGATCGTCCCCGAGGTCCCGCACACCGCAACGGCCGCAATGGGCATCGGGCCCAGCGCCTCCGTGGTGGCCCGGCACACCTCTTTGAGCGCGCTCCACCATTGCTCGGGGTCCTGCTCGTGGCGCGGGCCGTCGCGCCGACTGGTGAGCGGGCGCGCAGCCCGGGCCAGGACCCCGCCGCCGGAGGAGACGGCAAGCGCACGGACGCCCTGCGTGCCGAGGTCCACACCGAGCCAAGCGCCGTTGCTCACGCCCGCTCTTATACTCGGCAACGTGCCGCGGCGCGTGATTCTCTTCTCCACCGACGCCTGCACCTTCTGCGAGCACGCCAAGACGCTGCTCTCCAAGCGCGGCGTCACCTTCGAAGAGGTCAACCTCGGACCGCACCCCGAGCTCCAAGCCGAACTCGCGAGCGTGACCGGGCTCACGAGCTTCCCCCAGATCATCGTCGACGGGGAGACCCTGGGCGGTCTGAACGAGCTCAGAGCCGCCGAAAAGAGCGGCACCCTGGCCTCATGGAGCGCTGAATAGCGGGACTCGAGACGCCACTCTCGGGGATGGCGCTCGACCGCGCCGCCACCGGGCGGGCCGACCCGGCGTGGGTCGCCGAGCGCCTCCGCGATCCCGACAGCAGGGCAGTGTTCGCGAGCCGCGAAGGCGTGCTCGTTCGTGAGGGCGACTCGAGGATGTCCGCTGGTTCACCCTCGAGGAGGTTCGCGCCGCCATCCGCGGGGAGAGCACGGTACTCGAGCTGCCGCGGCGGGTCTCAATCGCCCGCCAGCTTATCGAGCGCTGGGTCGCCGCCCAGCCGACGTGAGCGACGCAGTGCGCTGCGGTGCGGTGCGGTCCGAAAAAAATACGCTCGGCCAGCCCGAAGGCTGACCGAGCGCATTTTCGGGCGTGCCAGCGGGCGGGCGCGCCAGGCGAGGCGTACCCACTCGGGGAACGCGTCAGCACGTCCCACTCACAGGGTCGGTGCGAGCGAGCCGCCTGACAAGTTGCGCACGGAAAGCTCAACGCTTATCCGATCAACCCTGCAGAAAACCGCCATTGCCGATGAGAATCACCACGCCATGAATGTGGGGAAGGCGCGATGCGTCTGCTGGTAGTCAACGCCGACGACCTGGGGCTCTCTCCGGGCGTCAACGACGGGATCCTCGAGGCGCACGCAATCGGGATCGTCACCAGCGCGAGCCTCATGGTCAACCGCCCCGGCGCCGAGCACGCGGCCGCCCTGCTGGGCGCTCACCCGGCGCTTTCGGTCGGCCTGCATTTCGAGGACGACGGGGTTCACGACCTCGACGAGCCGGCGCAGGTGGCCGAGCTCTTCGCGGCCCAGCTCAAGCGCTTCCGCGAGCTGACCGGAGGCCTTCCGACGCACATCGACTCCCATCACCACGTCCACGACGAGGACGACCGGCTGGAGCTGTTCCGGGCGCTCGCCGAACCGCTCGCCGTTCCCGTGCGCCACGACGGCCGCATCGCCTACATCGGCGGCTTCTGGGCCCAGTGGGAGGTCGGGGTGACGAACCTCGGCTACATCCGCCGTCCCTTCCTCGTACACCTGATCGCCAACGAGGCGCGCGAAGCGGTGACCGAGCTCGCCTGCCACCCGGCGAAGGTGATCGGCGACTTCCGCTCGAGCTATCTCGAGGAGCGTGCTGTCGAGCTCGCCACCCTCACCGAGCCCGGCCTGCGACAGGAGATCGAGGAGCTCGGGATCGCCCTCGTCAGCTATCGGGACGTCAAGGTCTAGCTGGGGGGTCCTGGTCCGGCCGCAAACGGGCGCACAGGCTCGGACTCAGACTCGGGCTCGGGCTCTTCGGCGAGCGGCAGCGGCTGGCCGAAGCCCACCTTGAGC
>JALYZL010000123.1 GCA_030948875.1 Actinomycetota bacterium | reverse complement strand
GTTGCACGGCGCGCGACAGCAGCTCTGCGGAAGCTGACGCGGTCAATCCAGCCGCGTCGGCGTAGGCGATCCAGCAAGCGGACAACGCTGGTTTCATGGTGTCGAGCTGAAAGGTCGCGAGCTCGGGAAAGCGCTCGGGCGGCATCGTCCCCGTCACCGGAATCGAGAAGATCCAGAAGCTCAGGTAGTGGCTCAGCGCCGAGCCGATGTCCCAGCCCGGATCGCCCGGCATCGCCCCCTCCCAGTCGACGAGGCGAATCTCGTCGCCGCCATCATCGCGTGATAGGACGAGACAGTTGTCCCACTTGACATCACCGTGCACGAGCGCGCCCTGCGACCACGACGCACGCAGGTGATCCAGCGCGCCGCCGACCCCCGGCGCGCTCTGCACGATGCGGATCAGTTCCAGCCCGGCGGCGCTGATGTCCCGGAAGACCCGCGCGTCCGGCCGATGTACCCACAAGACCCACGGCGGATAACCGGGAACGCCCGCTGATGCCTCCGCTTGGGTGCAGCGGTGAAGCGTCCCCAAGGCCGCGCCCAGCGCCGCCGCCGGACCGGCCGAGAACTGCCCCGTCCGCAAATGCATCGTGCGCATGTCTTCGGCGTCGCGCACGAGCTCGAGCGCCAAGACACCGTTGCCACCGTCATACCCGCAAAACCTGGGCACGTACGGCGACAGCGCGTCGTGCTCGCGCGAGAACCGGTGGTAGATCGAGGCCTCGTGGGCAACGGTCAATCCTGCTTCCGGACTGAGCCCCTGCTTAAGCAGGTAGCAAGGCCCGTCACGAGTCTCGACGCGGTAGTTGCGGTTCCGGCTCGAGACGTCGCGGATCGCCAGGTCACCATCGAGCACCGCTTCAGGGCCGAGCAGCCCGCGCTCGAGCAGGTACCGCGCGACGTCTTCTTGGGCTAGCACACCAGCAGTCAAGCACCGAGAGTCCCCGACCACCAGTGGCCGGGGACTCCCTCATTTTCGAGCCTAGTCGGTATGGCCCGTCAGCCGGCGGGGTTTCCCGCCGGGTTTCCGCCCGGAGGGAAGCCGCAGCCCTGCGTCTGCGGGCACAGAGCCGAGGGGCAGGCCTGCGCCGTCTCGCACGGGATCGCAATCGAGGGGCAAAGCCGCGACGGGGGCGGACAGACCACGAACCTTGACGGACACGTGACTGCCGTCGGCGTCGGGCAGAGCACGTGCACGGACGGACAGCCGACGACGGTATGCGGCGGCGGACAGAGCACGTGCACCGACGGACAGCCGACGACGGTATGCGGCGGCGGACAGGGCGTTAGCACTGACGGACAGCCGACGACGGTATGCGGCGGCGGGCAGAACACCTGCACCGACGGGCAACCGACGACGGTATGCGGCGGCGGGCACGGCAGCACATGCGACGGGCAGGGCACCGAAGGACAGACCGGCACGCTGACGCAAGGGCTGCAATGGGACGGCGCCATTGCCTCGGACGGGCACACCGGGAGGCTCACGCAATGGCCAGGGGCCGTGGCACAAGGTCCGCAGTGGGACGGCGCCATTGCCTCGGACGGGCAGAGCGGGAGGCTCACGCATGGCACTCCACGCGACGGGCACACTCCGCACACCGACGGGGCCGTCACCGGGGGGAGCGGCTGCTGCCCGCCCGGGGCAGCGCCACCCATCGCACCCGCCAGATGGGTGGTCGCGATCTCTCCGACCAGGAAGTCGGCTTGCGCGGCGTGCGACGTAACCGAGCCATGCGTCAGCGTCGCATCGGCCGCCACCCAAAGGATCGTCCCCGCGTCATCGGGGAGCTCGCTCGAGTAAAGGATCGCCTCGTTCGGGATGTCGACGTAACTCGTCAGGTCCGCATCCAGCCATAACCGCGTCGTATCGGCGCTGGGACTCTCACCCGGAAGCCCGATCAGCTTCAGCGCGCGTGTAGGCGGCTTCGTCGGATCCGGGTTCAAGGCCTTGACGAGCGGGTGTACCGCCGGCCCCTTCTTCGGCACAGGCATCTCCTACCTCCCCAGTGGTGGGCGCCCCGGTGGCGCCAGACGAACGGGGGCCAAACTACCAGCATCGTGGGGTTGGGGGGAATTTTTTGTGGCAGCGTGTTGGGGTTGGCGGGTTTGATCCCGCAAACTGCGACTTTCTCCCGGTTCCGTCCGACCTGCGGCTCATCCTCCTGTTCAGCATGGACGAGCTTTCGGATGATGCACAGGAGGAATTCGAGCGCTTCGCGTCGGCTTCGCTGGCGCCGCTCGTCGCCGTCTTAGTTCGGACCGTCCATGACGCGGCACTCGCGTACGACCTCGCGACGGAGACGCTCGCCGCCGCTCGGTGGCGCTGGGGATCGGCGAGAGACGCAGACGGGGACAGCCAGGACCGCTCAGCCTGGCTAATCGAGCTTGGTGGCTTGGTGCTGGCAGACGCGGCCGAGCGCCAATCCGTGCCGTCCGTCGAACGTCGCCGCCACGGCGGAGAGCCGGCACCACAGACGCTCACCATCGCCGAACAACAGGAGATGGCGCAATTGGTCGAGGCCCACGTGGAGCTTTCGCCGGCGGCCCGCGAAGCCGCCGATGCTCTGGCGCGCGCGGCCCCGCCGCGGCACGCACTCCGCGAGATCCGCCTGTCGGGGTTGGTCGACGCCCAAGCGCTGCCCGATCGTGAGCGGGACCGGCGTGAAACCTGAGCTTTCTCCTACGCTGCTCCGCGCGGGGCTTGAGCTCGCCGGCGCCGTGCGACCGGCCGCCAGCTCGCCGAGCGCCGCCGACACCTCCCGATCGCCTCCCGAGCGTCTGGGGGCGCATCGCGTCCTCCGCTACGCGATCGGCGAGGAGACCGAGTCCTATCGCCGGATCATGCGCGTCCTCTACATCGAGCATCAGGCGTTCGGGCTACGGCTGCGGCCCGCGCAGGTCGCCGACCGCCTACGCGAGCGCTATGCGCTGGCGATCGACCTCGATTGGCTCGAGGATCGTCTCAAGATGCTCGACGACTGGGGCGCGGTCGAGGCCGATCACGATGCGAGCCTCGCCTCGACAGCAGCCGAGTGGCGGCGCAACCGGTACACGTACGACGTCACGCCCGCCGGTCGGCTGACCGAAGAGCTGCTCGCTCAGCTCGACACGCTGGGCGAGGAGATCGGTCGCCTGGACACGGCACGGCTACCGGCGATCCGCGACGCGCTCGCTCTACTCGCCAACGAGCTTGATCAGGCTGAGCCGGACGGCGCCCAGCTTCGGCAGATGTTCGAGCGCGTGCTGGCCGAGGTAGAGGCGTTGCACGTCGGCGCATTGGCTTTCATGCGCTCGCTGTCTGACTTGATGCGGACCGTCGAGCAGGTCGGCGAGGATGAGTTCGAGCGGGGCAAGGGCGCGCTGCTCGAGCATCTCCAGGGGTTTCGTCACACCAGGAGCCGATACTCGGCCGAAATCCTCTCGCTGCTCGATCGAATCGAGGCGAGCGGCTCGCCGCTGCTCGTCGCGCAGATCGTTGACGCCGAGCAGTTCGTCGCCCTACCTGGAGGCCCCACGGTCGAGGAGCAGCGCGCGCGCCGCAGCGAGGAGCTGCTCACTCGCTGGCGGGGGCTACGCGCCTGGTTCGTCGGCGACGAAGACAGCGGCTCGCCCTGGCGCACGCTCAACAACCAGGTCGTGGACGCGATCCGAGCCGTGCTGGCCATCGCCGAGCGGCTGATCGAGCGGCGCTCGGTGCGGGTCGACCGCAGCGGCGTGCTCCTGGCCCTCGCTGCGAGGGTAGCGGCCGCTCCGGCGGGCGAGGCTACCGCTTGGCTGCGCGCCGCGTTCGGGCTGCGCACCCCGCGCCACGTCGGCGTCCCAGACCCCGATCCCGAGCAGATCTCCGACCGGGGGCGCACCTCATGGCACGATGCGCCTCCGGCGCCGGTCGTCGCCCACCTGCGGGTGCCCGGCACCCGCAAGCCCGGCAGCGGAAGCGGCGCCCCGATCGCCAACCTGACGGAGGGCCGCCGCCGGCTCGAGC
Organism: Actinomycetota bacterium; assembly: GCA_030948875.1. GTDB lineage: Bacteria > Actinomycetota > Thermoleophilia > Solirubrobacterales > Solirubrobacteraceae > Palsa-465. The sequence goes on along the minus strand of JALYZL010000123.1, from coordinate 2,844 downwards.
ACCGCCGCGCGCAGGAGCGCCGCGAGCTCGACGAGCTGCTGACGCGGATGGGCGCCCGCGGACCGATCAAGCTCTCGATGCTCGAGCGCGTAGATGCACACGAGTTTCGCCACCTGCTCACATGGATCGGTCGCGCGTACGAGGCGCCGCCCGGACCCGACGGTGCGCGCCGGGCCGGCTCCACCGACGGTCGTGTGACGATCCTGCTGCGCCAACCCGCCAACCTCCACCGCGACCGGGCGCGCCTGTGGGCCCCCCACGGCACGCTTGACCTGCCCGACTTCCACATCGAGATGGTGCGGCGGTGAGCGGGCGCGAGCTCGATGACCGCGCCGAGCGCACTCAGGCGCTGCGCGCATTGCTAGCCGCACCGTTCGTCGACGCGACCGAGTCCGTGTACGCACTGATCCGCCGCCATGAGCGCGAGCTCGCGACCACGCTTCAGTCGTGCTTCGGATATCAGCTCGAGGTCGGTAGTACCGCCGCGCGCGCCTCCGGCCCACCTACGCCGGACGGGGTGTGCCGCCCGCTCCGGATCCGGCCCGCGAGCGTGAGCGGGCGCCAGAAGCCGCCCGACGAGTGGCCCGCGCTCAGCGACCGGGGCTGCGTGCTTCTGCTCCTGACGCTCACGGCACTCGAGCGCGGCGGAGCCCAGACCGCGCTCGCCGACCTCGCAAGGGAGGTCGAGGTCGCGGGGGCGGACGTCGACCCGCCGGTGATCGTCGAGTTCCGTGAGCGCTCCGAGCGGCTCGCGTTCGCCGACGGTCTCGACCTCCTCTGCGCGTGGGGCGTGCTCGAGCACACGTCCGGGTCGCACGAGAGCTATGCCCGAAGCGAGCAGCGCGAGGACGAGGCGCTGTTCACCGTCGACCGCCGCCGGCTCGCGTTGCTGGTGCGTGACCCGTTGGCGGCACTCGAGGCCAGCACCCTCGCTGAGCTGCTCGATGAGTCCGCTCGCTATGCGCCGACTCCCGAGGGTGAGAACCGCGCCCGTTTCGAGCGCCTGGCGCGGCGTCTCGCCGAGGATCCGGCGCTGCTGCTCGACGATCTCGGCGACGACGAACGCCCCTACTTCCTCGGCCAGCGTGCCCGGATCGAGAGCGCTGTCGCCGACGCGACGGGATACCAAGTCGAGCGCCGCGCCGAGGGCAGCGCTCTGATCGTCGAGGACCGGGCGTTCACCGACGTGCCGTTTCCGACCAACTCGACGATCAAGCAGGTCGCGCTGCTGCTGTGCGACACGCTCGCCGCCACGCCGCCGAGAGCGACCCTCAGCGCCGAGGCCGTGCGCGACGCGATCGGCGACCTGATCGGCCAGCACGGCGACCACTGGCGCCGCCACCGCGACGACCCGGCGCAGGTCGCTCACCTGGCCGCCGCCGCGACCGATGTGCTCCTCGCCTGCGGTCTCGCTCGGCGCACGCAGGAGGGCGGGCTGCGCCCGCTGCCGCTCGCCGCCCGTTTCCGTGAGCCGGCGCTTCGCGTCGGAGGCGCGGAATGAGTCCGGGCGCGAACCGCTGGCGGCCGCGCCGAGCGGGCATCATCAATCTCTACGAGTACGCCAACCAGGCATTCGACTTCGCCGGCGGCCGGCTACTGCTGCGCGGCCACAACACCTCGGGAAAGACCAAGGCGCTCGAGCTACTCCTGCCGTTCTGCCTCGACGGTGACATCCGGCCGACGAAGCTCGACCCGTTTGCGTCAGGTGCCAAGGACATGAAGTGGAACCTCGTCGGATGTGTCGACCGTGAGCAGCGGGATGGGTACGTATGGCTTGAGTTCGAGCGGATCGACGAGAGCGGTGCCAGGCGGCGGCTGACCGCCGGGGTCGGAATGCGAGCCAGCAAAGCGCTCCCAAAGGTGACCCGCTGGTACTTCGTCGCTCGCGACCGGAGCGTCGGGGGCGATCTACACCTGCTGCGCGGCGACAGCCCGATCGGAAAGGCCGATCTCGCGGCCGCGCTCGGCGACGACGGCGAGGTGCTTGATAGCCCGCGCGACTATCGCGCGCGACTCAACGACATGCTGTTCGGTTTCAGCGGGGAGGAGCAGTATCAAACGATGCTGCGACTGATGCTCGATCTGCGCCGTCCGCACCTGTCGAAGACACTCGATCCGAGCGGTGTCGCCGAGCAGTTGTCCGCCGGCCTGCCCGAGATCGACGAAGCGCTGATGCGACGCCTCGCTGGCGGGCTCGAGCAGCTGGAGACGCTCGAGCGAGGTCTGCTCCGGCTGCGCGACGTGCGAGAGCGCGTGCGCCGCTTCCACCAACGGACCTATAGCGCCTACGTTCGCGCCGTCGTCCGCGAGCGCGCCGATGACCTCCGGCGGGCGCACACTACGGTCGAGAGTGCAGCCGAACAGCTACGCACGACGCGCACGACGCTCGAGTCAGAGAGCGCGCGCGCCGAACGCGCGGGCGCCGAACGCGACGCGGCAGAGGCCGAGGCGCAGCGACTGTCGGCTGAGGAGCGCGCGCTGACGAGCTCTGCGGCCTGGTCCTCGGTCGCCGAAGTCGAGGCGTTGCGCGGCCAGGCAGCGGCGCAGCGGAACGCGGCTAGCGCAGCTCGCGAACACGCCGAGAGCACCGCGGCCGCTACCGGCGCGCTAGAGGCGGAGCTGATCGCTTCCCGTGCGGCCGCGGCCGAACAGAACGCACACGCCGAGAGCGATCTCGCCGAGGCGCTCGCACTGGCGGAACGTGCTGGGCTCGCCAAGCGCGTAGCACCGCTTGGGGCGCAGCTGCGCGAAGGTGCGGTCGCGCCAGAGACATGGGGCGGTCTGCTGCGCGATCTGGCAAACGACTGGCGCGACGTGCTCCATCGCCACCGCGCGCTACTGGTC
>JALYZL010000087.1 GCA_030948875.1 Actinomycetota bacterium | reverse complement strand
TGTCGGCGTGGATGTACTTGTTGGTGGTGTCGAGGTTCTCGTGCCCGAGCCAGAGCGCGATCGTCGTGATGTCGATCGGGGTGGGCGCGTGCAGCATGCGCATCGCGGCGGTGTGACGCAGCGTGTGTGGCGTGATGCTCTTGGTCTGCAGCGACGGGCAGGTCTCGCTCGCGGTGGCAGCGTGTTTGACAACGAGCCGCCAGATCGCACCGCGGGTGAGGTGCTGTCCGCTGCGGTTGGGGAAGAGCGGGTTGGTGGGTTGTCCGCCGCGCTCGCGGAGCCACTGTTGTAGAGCCTTTCGGGTGGGGCGACTGAGGGGCGTGCACCTCTCCTTCCTTCCTTTGCCTCGACACCGAATCCAGGCGCCGTCTTCGAGTTGGAGATCCTCTCGGCGCAGGCTGGTGAGCTCGGAGGCTCTGAGCCCGGTCTGGATCGCGAGGAGCAGCATGGTGTGGTCACGGCGGCCGGTCCAGCTGGCGCGGTCCGGTGCGGCGAGTAGCGCTTCGATCTCTGGTTCTGTGAGGTAGCTGATCAGGGTGGTGTCGAAGCGCTTCTCGGGGATCGCGAGCACGCGTGTGATCAGCTCGGCGTGCTCGGGTGCTTTCAATGCGGTGTATTGGAAGAACGAGTGGATCGCGGTCAGCCTGGCGTTGCGGGTCCGGACGCTGTTGCCGCGGTCGGACTCGAGGTGCGTCAGGAACGCGGTGATCTGGTCGGCGTGCAGGTCTTCGAGCCCGAGCTTCGATGGTGACCGCCCGGTCTGCTGGTGCAGGAACGCGAGCAGCAGCCGGAAGCTGTCGCGGTAGGCCGCGATCGTGTGCGGGCTGGCGTCGCGCTGCCGGGCGAGACGTTCGGTGAAGAACCCTTCAAGCAGCGGCGGTAGCGGTGTCATTGCTGCGGCTCCCAGGTTCGTTCGAGCCGCTCCAGCGCCAGCGCGAGCAGCTCTGGCGCTGCCTGCATGTACCAATACGTGTCCGACGGGTGGACGTGCCCAAGGAATGTCGAGAGCAGCGGCAGTTGCGCCTCGACGTCGACGTCGTCGCGATACCAGCCGAGCAGTGTGCGCAGCACGAAGCTGTGGCGGATATCGTGAACGCGGGCTTGACGTCCGAGCGTCTCGCGGTCCAGGCCAGTGGCGCGACGCAATCGATCGAACTCGTGCCAGATGCTGCCTTTGTTCATTCGCATGCCGGTGGTGGTGAGCAGGAAGCTCGGATCCTTCGGCTGCGAGAACAGCTCGTCGCGCACGCGCGCGTAGGCGTCGAGCGCGATCACCGTCGTGGGGTGCAGCGCGATCTCGCGCGAGCGGCCGTTCTTGCCGTGACGAACGGTCAGCCGTGCTTCTGAGAGCAGGACGTCATCGCGGTCCAGCGCGACCACTTCGCCGATCCGCATGCCCGTGACCGACAGCAGCCCGATCAGCGTTTCGTAGGTCACGGCCTTCAAGCGCGATCCGATGCCGCGGGCTGCCGTCATCAGCGCAGCGATCTCGGCCTCGGAGTAGAGGTATGGGATCGCGCGTCGGAACTTCGCCGGGAGCAGGTCGATCGGTGGGATCTCGTGACGCGGGTCGCAGGCGTGCAGGTAGCGCGCGAAGGCGGCCACGATCGCCAGCCGCTGATGCCACCACACGGCGCTGGCGCCGGTGGGCAGCGTCGCCCACTGGAGCGCCAGCTCGGTAGTGATGACGGTCGCGTCGCGCTGCTCGAGAAACCTGGTGAACTGGGGCAGCACTCGCCCGTGCATCTCGAGCTTGTAGCCCAACCCGCGACGCAGCGCCAGATAGTCGGCAACCTCATGATCGAGCGTGGTCATGACCGCACTCCCGGCCACGGAAGTGCCAGTCGCGACAGCGCTTGACGGTCGACCTTGGCATAGACCGCGGTCGCCTCGATGCTCTGATGTCGCAGCACCTGGCCGATCTCCGTCAGGCCGGCACCGGCACGCAGCATCTCGGTCGCGATCGTGTGACGCAGCCGATGCGCTCTGACCGGCGCGATCCCCGCGTGACGGCAGGCGCGGACCACCACCTCGCTCACCGCGTCGCCCGACAGCCCAGCGAGCGGCGCCTGCGCGCGGAGAAAGATGGTGCGGGCGAAGCCGCGCGGTCGCGCGCAGCGGAGATACTCGGCGAGCGCTTCGCCGACGTCGCCCGGGAGCGGCAGCCTGTCAATCCGCGAGCGCTTGCCACGAACCACGATCTCGCTCGCTCGCCAGTCGACATCCTCAAGCCGAAGCCCAGCAACCTCGCCGCAGCGCAGCCCGAGCCTGGCCAGCAGCATCAAGATCGCGAAGTCCCGGCGCCCGACCGGCGTCGAGCCGTCACAGCTCTCCAACAGCAGGACCACCTGCCCGGGCGGGAGCCCCCTCGGCAGGTTCTCGCGTCGCTGCGGCACCGACGGCACCGCCTCCGCAAGCGGCATCGCGATCCAGCCCTGCACGTGCAAGAACCGCAACAACGCCCGCAGCGCGCACACCACCGTCTCGGCCGTCCGCGTGCGAACTCGACGCGCCTCTGCCAACACGAACGCGTTGATCTCCCGACCCGACAGGCCGGCCAGCTCATCGGCCAGGGGCTCTGAGCGCTCCTGGAGAAACCGACGCGCGGTCCGTGCATAGAGCTCGACCGAGCCTGCGACCAGGCCGCGTTCCTCCCGCAAGTAGCTGCAGAACTCGTCGACCAGCCGGTCGACCGGAGTCGGCACAACATCGCCAGCAGCCGCGAGCACCCCGAGCCGTTCCAAATACCCCAGCAGCGGACGCATCCCCTTCAGCGAGATCCTGCTCGCATATCCGCGTCGCCGACGTTCCGCCAGGAACCGCTCCACCACCAGCAGCGAGAGCTCGCCGACCTCAACGCCGCCAGCCTCCATCCAACGGCTCAGATGCGCCAGCAACTGCAGCTGGAACTGCACCGAGCACGGCGTATAGCCCTGCTCGACAAGCTGCATCCCAAAGCCCTCCGCGAACGACAGCAACGGCCCGCTCACCCGCACGCGGTCCGGTCTCGGCGTGGTCAGGAAACGCCTCCCCTTCAAGGATTGACAGAAAGCCAACCCTCGACCAGCCCGACCGAAATATGTTGCGCTCAACCTCAGCGAACGCGCCGCCGGCTATCCAACGGCGCGCCTCACCGCAGCAAGACTGAACGGCGTCGGCTCACCGCCAGAACAACGCGCGACATAGTTCGCGACGCAACATAGGGCCGCCTATGTCGAATTCGACATAGCCCGCCCTTCCCGCGCCGAACCAGCACGGCCCCGCGGCCGCGGTCGAGATCGCTTTCCTGCAGAGCGAGCGCTTCGCTGATCCGCAGACCGGCGCGCCAAAGCAGCACGATCAGCGCGCGAAGCCGGTGACCGTCCCGACGGTCACCGACCGCGCGCATCACCGCCACGATCTCCTCAACCGTCGGGGGGTCGGCCGGGTACTCCTCGCCCTTGTTGCGCGGCGGGCGGCCTCGGTGATAGCCAGGCATCGTCGCCGGCGAGCGGCGATGGCCGGCAGCGTTCAACAGCACGGTTTCCATGAATCCTCCCTTGAGGGTTGGCAGTGGCTGCTATTCGAACCGACCGCCTCAACCACGGGAAGACCTCGTAGCTTGCTTTTGAACAGAGCAGCACCGTGAGAGCGGCTCGTAGCCAAAGCACGGCAGCTCCGCGCCGGACGAATGGGATCGATGTCCTCGGCGCGCGCATCCGTTTCGGGACGGTCGGTCCCGGGCTGTTGGTCTGCCGGTACCCTGTTGGTCATGGAACCTGCGCAAGAGGTTGAGTTCGTCTTCGAGCCCCAGCAGGAGGGCGGCTACCACGTCTACGCGCCGGAGCTTCCTGGTCTCCACACCCAAGGCGACACGCTTGAGGAAGCCACCCAGAGGGCCCGCGAAGCGCTGGAGCTCTACATCGAGGGGCTGCGTGAGGACGGTCGTTCGCTCGAGATGGGGATCGTTCGGCGCACACTGCCGCTGCCCGCGTGAGCGAGCGGCTGCC
>JALYZL010000100.1 GCA_030948875.1 Actinomycetota bacterium | reverse complement strand
CCGAACAGCGCATCCGCCGTCGTCTCCGAGACGCCCCGATGGATCTGGTAGGCCAGCAGCAGGGACGAGAACTGGTTCGCGCCCCAGCCGACCCCGAACATGAGACCGGCCACCCTGGCCCAGGGCGGCAGCGGCCGTCGCACCCCTAGACGCATCCGACGAGCCTAGACGGCGCCTCGCTTCAGCGACGATCAGGGCCCTTCGGTCAGGGTGAACAGAACGGTCCTCGAATACGTACCAGTCTTGCGTGGGTCGTGGCCGCAAACCCAGAAAATGGAGCATCCACCCAACGTTCCTGGATGCAGCAGGACACCAGCGCGCTGCGGTCACCCAGCCTGGCTATCACGCAGCGCCGATTCCGGGAGCGGTCACGATCGACTCACCGCCGTGGCACGGGAACGGTATCTCGCGTAGGCCTAGCCGGATCGTGTTCACCTGGTGGGGCCAGTACACCCGGGCGTACCTGAGGACGAAGCTCGCCGAGAACGGGGCGGTCACACGACGTGCAGAATCGCGGCGATACGTAGGCAGCGGCGGTCCCGAGCGGCCCGGGTCTCCCGGCTGATCGGAGGCGGCCGCGGTCGGATTTGGGCGAAAGCGAGCGTTCCGGTGGTCTCGCGACATCGGGAGTCAGGCAAGCGACTCGAGGCCCCAATCCTTCTTGCGACCATAGGACGGCGGCCACCGGAGGGAGGAGCGAGATTTCGTCTCTTGATAGCCGCTGGGCGAACCACCGGAGACCCGGCCACCCGCGCCAACGGATATAGCTGATCGTCTGCCTACCCCCTTGGTAGCGGCGCTCGATGGCGTTCGACGGTTCGTGCGACACTCGGCGGGTGAGGGTGGCTGCGTACCAAGCACCGTACCTGCCCTTCGGCTCGTTCGAAGCTGTCGGTTTGATCCGTGATCAGCTCGCGCTTTGCGAGGCCAGGGGAGTGGAGATTCTGTGCTGCCCGGAGGCGGTGATCGGGGGTCTCGCCCATGAATCGGACGGCCAAGCACCGGAGGATGTCGCGATTGAAGTCGACAGCCCCGAGTTCGAGGAGGTCGTGGAACCGTTGATGCATGCGGCGGTGACGCTGATCGTCGGTTTCACGGAACGGGGCCCGGACGGCGGTATCTTCAGCGCTGCGGCGGTACTCGCTTCGAACACGCTGTTGGGCGTCTATCGAAAGGCGTTTCCTGGATACCGGACCGTCATCCGGGCAGGGACGGAGCTCCCGATCTTTCATCACGGTCCAGTCCCCTTTGGCGTCATCATCTGCAACGACATCTGGTATCTGGAGCCCGCTCGAATCCTTGCGGCCAGGGGGGCCGGAGTGCTGTTCATCCCGTCCAACAGCGGTCACCTGCGCGGGCCATCGGCTACCAGTCTCCTCAGAGCACGAGGGGAGAACCTGCCGGTCGCTCGCGCTGTCGAGAACACAATGGCCGTGGTCGTCGCGGACATCACGGGCCGACAGGGCAGCCGATCATCTCTCGGCTGCACGCGCATTGTCGACCCCGATGGCGTGGTGCTTGCCGAGTCCGACCCCGCCATCGAAGGTCTTGTCATCGCAGACGTTGAACCGCAGCGACGCCACGTACCGGATCGCCGCGGCTGGGACGGCTGCACGAACCTCGCCGTGAGCGAAGCTTTCGTCTCGCTTTGGGCGGCCGATTCCGTCTGAGCCTCGGCCAAACAGAAGAATCCGGCGGGGCGAAACCACCGAACCTCCCGGATCTGTACCGCTTGTAGACGACAAGCACGAGTCTCCGCCACGACGGTTCACTTGTACGCTCGCCCACAAGCGAGCGTGGGTTATTGCCGTTGTCGCCGCAAGCAGGGCTCACAGATGGCGTGCAGATCCGTGCGAGTGCCTAGGCGGGGCGTTGGTGAACAGACCGGGCGTCACGCTACCCAGGCCCGCACGGGGCGGCTACCCAGGGTTCCAACCTCCTGCCGGCCTCGCCCCTGCGCGGCACTCTCAGGTTGCCAAACCGCGTCGTGGCATTACGTCAGCCGCATCTTCCTGGCCGCGTCAAGGGTCACGTCTCGACGCCACTCCACCGAGCTCACCGCCATCGTCGCCTGACGCTCGATGAGGACCGGAGCGCCCACGCCCCACTCGCGGAGGGCGAGGGCAATGAAGACCGGCTCGTGCTCCTTCGCGCCCAGTTCCGCCTCAACCTTGAGCAGCGCGCGCAGGATGAGCGCCGCGTTGCCAATTACGCGGTCACCATGCTCGGACTCGATGGCGTGGCGTCGGACAGGCATGTGAAAGACGAATGCACTCGCGGCATTCGTGGGGAGCAGAAACGCCGCCCAGATATCTCGGTCCGTGAGACTCAAGTCGATCTTTGGGCGGTCCCGAGGCATGCGGCGACTGAGCCTCAGCGGAATCCGTGTCGCTTTCTTTGTCTGCTCCGTCATCCACGCCGCTCGCCATCCCCTGAAGGTCGGCGGGCGCTCCTTCAGGCCTAGGTCTTTGTAGCTCGCGAGAGATGCCGATCCCCACTCCATTCGTTGCCGACTGCGCGCCCGGAACCGAACAGCGAGGGCTCGTTCTAGTTCGCGATAGAGCGCCTGTTCGGGCCTCGGATCGTCCAGCGCGTACAGACGATCGCCGGGCCGCGCGATCGCGAGGCCAAACGACGTCCACAACTGGTGGATGCACGCCTCAGCCTCCTTGCGAGCGGCTCTGCTCAACGTCGTCTCTGCTCGCTCGCCCTGTGCAGCTAGGCGCCGGATCGCGGGACCATCCGCACGTAGGTTCTGAGTGCCGTGACGAAGATATACAACCCCGTTGTAGGAGACCGGCGGCAGCGCCGCCGCTTCAACTTGCACTACGACGAGTTTCGATGCCCGGCCGACGTGCCACTCATGTACATCGAAGACCGGCGCGGGCTGAAGGTCACGTAGCAGCGACGCAATCCAGTCGTGCATCTCGCGCACGCCCTTAACCTCGACCCCGGGCGATGTCCACGTCCCGTCGGGCTCTTCTTGCGCTCCGAGCACTAGATAGCCACCCCTACGGTTGGCAAGCCCGCAGACCTCCTTGCGGACAAACTCAGCTAGCTGTCCTTTCGTGCCTTGGCCCTTGGCCTCCCAGATGGCGCTCTCGGGCGGACTGCGGGCGAGGAATGCGCGCATATCGGCGAGCGCCAGCGACTCCCAGGAAGCACCAAACGGGCACGGGGGCGGCTGTGGCACCCGGGGAGTCTATCCGCGCGAATGCCCCATTAGCGCGCGCGACGAGGCGGGCGGCTGTGCCGAGAGCGATGGTGCCGAGCGTCCCCCGCACCGCTTGAAACGCTGTCGGTGCGCGATGAGCGGCGCAAGGTGCCAATCAGTCACGAGGCGGGCGAAGGCGTCGAGGACGGACGCGAGGTCGAAGACGTCCGGAGTCTCTCGTGAAAGCGGTGATCTCGTGATCTGGCCGACCTGATTCGCCGAATTGCGGGGCTCGCCGTGAGCGTACGCAGAGTCGCCGTGATGCATAGGCAGGGGCCGTGACCGGCCCCGGTTCCTCGGGCGCTGCAGCCGCCGTCCGCGCAGCAGATCACGCGCGGAGCACTCAGGGGCGGTGGGTCACGTGAGATGGCAGACTCGGATACCCGTAGTCGTATGCCCGGTCGCCCCCGAACACTCTCCCCACTGCGAGCATTCCTCAAGGCTCGCCACGACAGTGGAGAAGAGAGGGCCGTAGCTGTGCTTGCTGCGACCCTGCGCACCGAGCCGGAGTTGGCATGGCGACTCCTTGGCGCTGTCCAGATACCCGAGCGCGGTGATCTCACGATCGATACTGAGGTCTTGGTCAGCGAGGGGGAGCGAGGCAGGGTCGACCTCGAACTTCGTATCGGTGACAACAGAGGGGACCTGAAGACGGTCTGGATTGAGGCGAAGACGTTCGCCCGCTTCCAGCAGCGTCAACGTGGCGCACGGCCGGAACACCAGCTAATGCACTACCGGCGAGCTCTAGATCGCTCCGACGGCGGCCGTCAGCGAGCTGGAGCCGCCCGGTCCTCGCTGATTGCGCTTGTCCATTCCGTCGACCGGGACGTTGACCGAGCCGCGGTCGCGGAGGCCCAAGCGCACATAATCACGTGGCAGCTGGTGGCCGACACGCTGGGCGCGTATGCAGTGGAGGCATTTGGCCCGGATTGGCGCGGACGTGGAGCTGCACCAGATGCAGGTCGCGTTCTATCGACCCTCGAGACATTGCTCTGGTTTCTGGAGAACGCCGAAGGGCCTGATGGCCGAAAATATGTCGGCGTGTCGCCGTCTGCGCCCCTTACATCGAGGAGTCTCAAGCTCTACGGCGAGGCCCAGAGTGTGTCTGAGGCCGTCGTCGGGCTGGGCGACCGAATCCGCGATGGCTTCATGATGAAGGGCTGGAAGACGAAGGCTTCGTTCGATGCCGAGACGCCGCTGACGTACGAAGGGCTCCTTCAGCGCGGGCCCGGACGGGCGTTACGGTAGTGGGAAAGAGAAGGCCCAAAGAAGGGGAGCCTCGTGTTTCAGATCGCGCCGTACGACGAACGCGACGATCCGCCGGCACCGATTCCTACGCTGTGGGTTGGGGTCAGTCTCGACAAGGCAGTGCGCCGAACCGACACGCTTCTCGAGCAACTCGCAGCGGTCGGCTTCCGCTTGGCGGAGGATCGAGAAGGAACCGGCAAGGTGCAATACGTCGGGCGGTTCATCGATCTTGGGGAGGTGCTCGGGGGGGCGCGCACCACGGGCGAGCAAGTCAACGCGGTGACGGAATGGATCACCGAACAGATTGAGGGCTTGACCGGCTAATCGCCGATAGCGGGTCTCGCAGTGCCGCGTAAAGAATCGCGCGAATGCCTACGCAGAGCCGGCTCGGCCCCTCCCCGCCTGGAGGCCCTGCGGGCGAGGTCCAAAGCTTCGTCGTCAGCGAGCGGATCGTCGCCGTTGCGGTCGTCCGCTCCGTGACGGTCCGGACGATTGCTCGTGCGGAATGCGATCGTACCGCCGCCGCCCTTCCGTAGACGCGGTCGATAAGTTTGTGCGAAGGCGAGCACGCGGTGACGAGCGCACGTAACGCGCGTACTAAAAGCGTAAGCCGGGTACCACGCTGGCATCGGCGCCCCTGCGCTGCGACAGTCGCCTGGAGCGTTCTGGCCGACGACTCGCCGCCGCATCCGCGAGCGCGTCTGGAGCTCGGCGTCCGTGTTCGCGAACGGGTCAGGGCAGCCGGACTCGCTGAGGTGATGCAGGCGCGTAGGATCCGCCGATATGGAGATCCAAGAGCCGGTTCTGAAGTCTGTCCTCAGCGAGGTCCGGTTCCGACCGACTCCCCGATTCCCCGAGAAGCGGGCCGACATCATCGCCAGACTCCAGGAGGTTCGCGGCTTGGAGAACTGGAACATGGCGGATCAGTTCGTGCAGGCACTAACCGAGGGCGACACGGATGACTTGCTCCAAGTCTCTATCGGAAATGCTGCGTTCTCCTTCGAGAATCCAGTTGCGACCGAGGCACGATCTGCTACTGAGGAGGCGCTCAACATGGTTCTCGACGTTCTCGAGATCGAGGCGGCCATCTACGTCGGTGTTCGATCGACCTGGCTCGCAGCTGCCGAGAGCTTCGACGAGTTGCGGGACTTCTTGGTCGCAAATCTCGGCGGCGCGTCTACATCCGTCCTGGAGCCTGTGGGGCAGAAGCCGAGCGACGTCGGCTGGGTCTTCGAGTTCCGGGCAACGCAGCCCCAGCACGTCTTGCGTCTGGGCCCCATGCAGCAGGAGCAAGCATCGAACCAGATATTTCGCGACAAGGATCCGGAGAACTACCCTCCAAATTTCCTATTTCTGGATCTCGACCGGCTCTATAGCGCGTCTCCTGTTCCTCGCGAGGAACTGATCGGCCGCTGGGGCAGCGCGTTCGACCGGTGCTTAGAGGTGGCAACGGAGGTCATTACACGGCTAAGATCGTTGTCATGACCCCCGCGTTGCTTCTTCTGCCCGCGACCGGTGCGTCAACGTCAGGGGGTCAGCCGGACAAGGACGCGCTAAGCCGGAGGTGGCCTGACGCGACGGCCCCCGGGACGCGACAGCCGGAGTTCCGCGGCGCGTTCTCGCCAGCGCTTCCGACCGGCGGAACGCAAACCCGGCTCGCTGGCGGCTTGTTCGAGGCAGAACCCCGCAACGACCTCACGGCGACGACGACCAGCTTTCGCGGTCTGTTGCCCTCAGCTCCGACCGCCACGGACCCGCACGAACCCTACGGAACCGCGCCGACACAACGCCCAAGGTGGGGTGGGCCTGTCGAAGGGGGGTGGCTGACCGAGGTGCAGTCCAGCCTCCTCACGGCGCCCGCTTCGGCAGCGGAGCTGGAGGAACCACGCACAGCTCGGCCAGAATCGGTGGATGCGTCGCGAACGCTGCCAGCCCGTCAAGTGTTCGGCGCTGCGGCGGTCGCGCTCAAGTTGCTAGTTCTGTCGACGACAGGTGAACGTGAGGAGATCGGTTGGCTAGAGGTGGCGCAGAGATTGAGAAGGGCGGCGGTCGTCGGGAGGCACCGAGCCCCGCGGCATGCAGCGGTGGCGCTGATACTGAGCGATGCCTTGACGTTCACTCCATCGGGTTCGGTTGATGAGAGCTGGCGAAGCGCTCTACTAGAAGGGCTACTTGCACTCCAGTCACCCTTCGTGTCGACCGATGTCGAGCGGCGCCTCGTTCGCGCGTTGCTCCGGGCTGGTTGGAAGGTGATACCTCCGGTCGATGAAGGAATCCTAAAGCTGATCGCGGGCAAGAAGAACTGATTGACGCGTTACTTCGTTGAGACGACTGCCCACCTAGAGCGACACACGGGCGATGCTCCACGACGTGAGGCGATAGAGCAGCGCTTACGTGACGGCTTACACGCAAGTTCGAGTCACGTTTTTCGCGAGTGGAAGCGGATTCTCGACGGTACGGCCGTCGACATATTGAACGTGATCCAGGAGGGAGCAGCCGATTTGCAGGATGTGTTTGCTCGGCTGTCACAGGGTTGGGGCCGCGAAGCTGGTCAGCGGCTCCGGGTACTCGGGATGCTAGCCGGCCCAGAGCTCGACATGGATCTGTTGAAGATGCGCGCCGAGGTATTCTTGCGATCTGAGTCCCAGGAGCTCTTCATGGATCGAATCGACGAGGTTCGGGATGGCCCGAAGTGCGGACTTGCCGGGGAGTCCGTGCGGCTTGAGGCGGGCGGCCGGAGGTCGCTCCGCACATCATGCAAGAAGACGGAATGTGTCTGTGTTCAACCCGGCTTCCTAGAAATAGAAAGGCATGCGAGCGCTATCGCTGCTGCCAGTTCGCTGCTGCGATTGGACAAGGAGTTCCAGGCGATGGCAAGACACACTGACGCCGTCATGGCCAAGCCCAACTCTCTCGACCGCAAGGGCAAGAATTGCTGGGGCCCTCTTGGTTTAGGAGGCGACATTTCAATTGCGTTGGAATGTCGGTGTGACGAAACGCTACTGACTACGGACCGAAGTTTCGAGGTGATGGCGCCCGGACTCGGGCTGACGGTTGAGCGTGTCGCGGCAACGCCGCAGCCTTAGCCTCGGGCGCTGAAGCAAAGCATCGGTACCGGACGGGCTCGGACTACCGCCCTCGCGTAAACGCGAGCGCTCACTCCAAGAGTCACGGCGCGGTTTCGCCACTCATCGACCGCGCGTACGGAACGCGCCGGCGGCTTGGACGATCGCATTCCGGACGAGCAATCGTCAGGACGCCCGCGGAACGGATGGGCGCAACGTCGCCTTATGTGAGGTCGCTGTTGTCACACCCCGCGGTTGCTGCGGTTTGACGTCGTTGACATGTCATCGACGAGAGGGCCGAGCGACCAGTCCGAGCGCATGGACGACGTACGACAGAAACGACGAAACCGGCCCCGCCGGGACGTAGAAAACGTCACGGCGCAATGAGGGAGGAGCACAGGCAGCCGCCATCAGATCAGCGATCGCCGCCGGCACCCTCCGCCAGGCCCTGTGCCGCCGCGGACATCGCGGCGCACCCTCCGCGAGCTCCGGACACCCATGCTGGACGCGGCCCGACCTCGTCGTGAAAGCCCGGTTGTTGACCGTGTGGCTGGGGGCGCCGACCCCAACGCGTACAGCGAAGACGCGCAAGTCGACGTCGTTGGCGTCGACTACGCACTTCACATAACGCTTCGGCAGGGCGCCCAGCAGGCCCATTCGTAGACGTCATTGACGCCCAAAATCGACCCTCACATAAGGCGACGAAGCGCTCGCCCGAATTGGCCCCCATCCGCGCTAGAGCGGACGATCGGATTCGGCCGAACGCGAGCGCGCCAGTCGCCGATTGCGGGATCGCGGAGGCCACAAGATCCGAAGCCGCATTGCCTAGGGGACGGTCCCAGCGCGCACCCGCTATTTGGGATTCTCCTGACGTTTCCGTGGGTGGTGTCACCTGGGTAGTCGTCGGCAGAGGTCAGCGAGTTTGAGCATCGCCAATGCGATCAGCGCTTGGGGTGAGTGGAACCCGAACGCGCGTCGGGCGACCAGGCGGATCTGGTGTTGATCTCCTCGATCCGGGCGATGGAGAGCCCGTGACGGATCGCGGCGAGGATCCCGTCGCGCTGCTCGGTGATCGTTCGGGCGAGCTTTACCAACGACGGCAGTCGACAGCGACGCGCCCACGCCAGCCATCGCTCCAGCAGCCGCTCCGCGGCTGTGGCCGGTAGTCGGTAGATCTGGCGGAGCTGCTCCTTGAGCTAGGAGCCGCGCGGCGTGCGCGCCTTCCTCAGCCGCTCACCCACCCACGGAAACGTCAATAGAGCCCTATTTGAGAGCCTCGACGGCCGATATCCAGGCGCGTGCTGACCGACGGAAGCCCGGATCACATCCCGAGCACCGCACGGCGCGGGCGCACGCGCGAGAATCAACCTGTGAGCGAGATCGACGTTGACACCACGCGCGACTGGATCGCGGAGATCAGGTCCGGAACGAACGCAAAGAAGGGTCGTGGCCTCGAGGATCTCGTGCAGGCGATGTGCGCCACGATCCCAGGTCTCGAGTTCGTAACCGCCCGCAAGCGCAACCTGAAGAACACCGCGGAGATCGATCTTGTGTTCGGCGTGAGCTCAGAGTGCCCGATCGTGTCGTTCGGCAGAGCCCTCGTATTCGAGTGCAAGAACCAGGGAAGAAGATCTCGTCCGATCAGGTCTCAAGGTTTGCGCAGAAGCTCAAGGAAGCTCATCTGCCCGGCGGTGTTCTGGGCGCTCAGTGGTGTATCCGGGAACGATCAGGAGCTCACGGCCGCGCGGGCCGAACTGGATAAGTGGCGATCTGGGCCGGACGGCATCGTCATTGTCGCGCTCGAGCGCTCCGAGCTCGAAGCGGTCGCCACCGGCGAGCATCTCGCCGCAGCACTCGAGAAGAAGTTCATGACCACGAGCATTTTCGGTCAGCATGAGGTCGTCCCGCCGAACTACCTTCGGCCGTCGGGCACGAAAGTGATGCGAGGAGTGTTCGGGATCCGGAAGGCAGTCAACGACAGCCGCCGTTCGGTGATCAGCGAGGTCCTCGAGCGCTCCGAACCGGCGCCGCCCGATCCCGACAGCGGGATCGATGTGATTCGTGTTGCGCTCGACGAGGTCTTGCGAGCCGTCGAAGTTGCTGCTGAGCAGGACGACGAGCTTTACGCCGGGCCCCGTGCTGCTCTCATCGCCTTGGCCCGCTTGTGTGTTGCGCAGATCGCGCTCATAGATCCGCTGCTCCATGCGGCTGGCGCCTCCGCGATTCGGAGCAACATCCTGACGCATATCCCCGAGCAGTTGCCGGTTCAGGTCGGTCGCCGAATCTGGCGCGCTTTGACCGCAAGCCTTGCCGAAGAACTCAGATCAGACCGTGAAGCGCTTGGCGCCGCGCTCACCATCACAGGGCTCGCCGTTGAGGCGATCGCCTCGATTGACGACTACTCCCCAGAGCCGGATTGGGAATAGTGGCTGTCCGGATCGGTTCGAGACGTTACCTGCGCCCTAGATTAGATGAGCGCCGTGGGTGCACAAGTGAGCGGGCTCCTACGGTACCGCCGGAGCGGTCGAGATCTGTCGCCATGTCAAGATCCGTCCCGGTAGCACGCCGACCGTCGCGGGAGCGGGAGCTGGTGGAGGCGTTGATCGAGTCGGTCGCACTGCAGCTGGAAGCGAGTGGGCATCCGGCGACCCCGTCGATCCGCAGCCGGATGTTCGCGACGCCGCACGCGGCGGTTGGCGATGAGGAGGCGCGGGCGCTGCTGGCTGCTGGGCATCTGAGTCGCCGAGAGTAATCGGACCGCCCGGTGCGGTCGGTAGCGTGGGGGCATGCGCCCGGTCCGCCGCGTGTCAGCAAACGCAATCCAGGCGCTCAAGGACGGACTCTTGGCCGCGTTCTGGTTTAAGGGCGACCTCTACGACTACCGACTACGCGAAGGACGCCGTCGCAGGGGAGCCGCTGTTCCTCTTGGGCATCGAGTGGCGGGTGTCGTACAAGCGCGACAGCATCAGCACGTTCGTCGACCGGCTCGTTAAGCATCAGGACGAGCACCAGGATCTCCTGATCGGGCTGCTGGTTGACGTCTCGCAGATGGACAGCTTCCCTGGCCTTGACCGGGTCGAGGACGCTTCGGTCAAGATCGCGGCGGCCCGAGAAGCGGTCGCTCGCCTGCGCGCCGTCGTGCAGCCTTACGAGGAGGCGCCTATGGGAACGTCAGGCTAGCCAGGGGCACTTCGCCGCCGCCCGCACCGCGGCACATGATCGCCGTGCCACGGCGGAGCGTGTCGCTGAGCTCGGAGCGCAGTACTTGCAGATCATGGGGTTGGCGCCTCAGCAGCGCGGGTTCGCGTTGGAGAAGCTGCTGCACGCGATCTTTGATGCGTTCGATCTTGACCCGCATCGGTCTTTCCGGGTGGAGGGTGAGCAGATCGACGGTGGGTTCACGCTCGGCGGCGAGCAGTTCCTGTTGGAGACGAAATGGCAGCAGGAGCCGGTCGCTCGCGACGCGCTGGATGTGTTCAGGGCGAAGATCGAGCGCCGCGGCGAGAATACTCTCGGATTGCTGGTATCGATCAGCGGGTTCGAGCCCACCGCGATCGCCCTCCACAGCGGCAACCGCTCCCCCATGATCCTCATGGACGGCACCGACCTCTACATGGTTCTCGACGCCCGAATCGACCTGCGTGAGTTGCTGAACCGCAAGCGCCGGCAGAGTTCGATGACGGGGCAGATCCTAACCACCGCGGCTGAGATCCTCGGTGGGTTGTCCTAGCCACAGCGAAGCGATCGCCTCGCTCGACCCCCGAGCCATCAGAAGACCCTTACCCGCCCTCGGGCCTGGTCCAGGTTCGATTGGTGCGGGCCCGAGAGCCACTCCGCATCCGGCCCCAGACGCGCGTCGACCGGATCCTCTCCTCGTCGCAGCGCATCGATGTAGGCGCGATCAGCGGCGAGGCGGACCGCCACTTCGGGACCTTCGGCGACGGCGCCGTGGCCGGGGATCACGACATCGACGTGCCTGGCGGCCTGTCCCAGCCGGTCGAGTGCCGTCTCGTAGGCGTCCACCTGATCTGGGCGGCGAGCGTCGAGGAGCGGGATCAGGACGTCGGAGAGCAT
>JALYZL010000078.1 GCA_030948875.1 Actinomycetota bacterium | reverse complement strand
GGGTGACCCGTCAGCGCTGCCGCGCGCACGCGGACAGCGTCGACGAGCCCCTGCGCCTGATCACGCGCCGAATGCAGCTCAGGGGTCGCCGTTGGCGGCGATCGCCTCCTCGATCTCGCAGCAGCGTGGTTCGAGCGCGGCGAGCAGCGCCGTCAGATGCAGGCGCACTCGCTCAGTGCCTGACCATCCGTCTGTACAGCGAGGACGCCTCGGCCTCGAGCGCTCCGGCCAGCCAGCCCAGAAGCTCGAGATCCGCCTCGCCCATCGCCCCGCCCGTACGCAGGTGGGCGGCAGCGTCGACGATCGGTTGCGCCCTCGGCCGGCCGGCTCGACTCTCGGCGCGCAGGCGCGTGATCAGCGCCGGCGGAATCTCGCTGACTAACTTCGGCGAGGGCATCCCAAGCGCCGGGTCAACCATCTTCGCCACCGTCGCGAGCAGCTCGGACAGTTGCACGCGCTGACCGGCCCACGAGTCGGCCAACAGGGGGGCGAGCGCCGAATCGGGCGAGCGCTCGTGCAGCACCCGCTCCTCCAAGGCCGAAGCGAGGTCCATGGCCCGCTGAGCCTGGCGCGAAAGAACGGCTCCGTCGCTCATCGCTTTGCCTCAGCGGCCTCGTCGAGTTCCCGAAGCGCATCCTCGAAATCCTGGCTCTCGACATAGTCCAGCAGCTTGCGCCACCCAGCCGGGCTCGGAATGCGCCGGCCAGCGGCGCGCAGTACTGCTACAGCCTCCGGCTGGCGAGCGAGCTCCGGCGGTAGCTTCCCCGCGAGCTGTAGCAACTCGAGTTCGTTGGTATCGAACACTGTCGCCAGCACGGCGATGGTCTTCGCCGACGGCGTGTGCGGCAGCCGATCGTTCTCCAGCTTCGAGATGTAGCTGAAGTCGATCCCCGCGGCGGCCGCCACGTCGCGCTGAGTCAAACCCCGCTCGCGTCGCAGCCCTCGAATGTGTGCCCCAAACGTCATAGCGAGCAGCATAGCTTGGTGTTGAGTTCATGTCAACATTTGAAGTGATTCGCGATCGTCTTCGCGCAGCGGCTTCAGACCGTCCTTGTGCGTGCGCCGTCCAGCGCGGCGTTGACCCTCTCGCCGCCGCTCGTTCACGGCATCGGCCAGCTGGTCGCCGGCCCGAATCAGCCCTAGCACCTCGTCGCGCAGTACGGCACGGTGCTCCGCATTCCGCCCCGGATTTGGGCGTGCCCGACTGCACGCTCGGGGATCTGCTCGATGAGTGGCGGGTCACTGTTTTCGGTCTCGCGGCTGACGCTCGAGTTGTCGAGGTCGAAGGTCAGATCTTCGCCTACGCGACGGTGCGGCGAGAAGGGACGCTGGCGGGCCGATCAGCAAGGACACCCGCCGCATCGGCAGAGCGTGAGCTTGGCGCGGCAGACGGCCTGGAGCCCGAAGGCGGTCAGGTCGGATGTCGCCAGACGACGAGCCGGTGTCCTAGGTCTAGCGACTCCAGGCCCACGAGCTCGCGGTTGCGCCGTCCCCAGGCTCCGCTCTCCAAGTCGGCGCGCAGGGAGCGCAGTCCTGCCTCGACCGTGAGGGGTGGCAGGCGAGCGAGCATCGCCATCGTCGTCCGGCGGTTGGGATCGAGCAGATCCTCCGGTCGTTTCCAGTAGGAGTGCACGAACCCGTCCTGGCAGTCATGGGGGATCGGGACCGGCGTGATCTGCGCGGACGTGGGAAGCAGCGCCGTGAAAGAGGTAAGGGGCGCGAACATCTCGTCGGCGCCCGCGAGGTAGTCGCGGGTGAGCCAGAAGCGCTCGGCGGCGTGGCGGTCGACGGTCAGGACGATGACCCGGTCGCGGCTCACGCGCAGCATCTCGGCGATGCCCTTGCTGCGATCGCGCCAATGGAAGTCGGTGTAGATCGCCATCGCAGCGTCGACGCTCGCGGTCGCCAGCGGCAGCTCCTCGGCGCCGGCGGCCAGGCACGGCGCCGAGTCCACCGGTCGCTGCGCGCGCATCTCCGCGGCCGGTTCCACTGCGAGCACGCGCCGATCGGTGGGCTCATAGGATCCGGTGCCGGCACCGACGTTGACGAGGTGCTGGGCGTCGCCCAATGCCAGCTCGATCGCGCGAGCGATCCTGGAATCCGCGCAGCGGCTCCGCGCATAGCCTCGACCGATCTGATCGTAAAGGGCCGACGCCATCGCTCGGGAAGGCTATCCGCGGCGTGACTCTCATGCGCCGATCCGGTCCGGATGAGCCGAAGGAGGACGCGCATAATCGGCTCCATCGAACTGGCGACCTTTGCGCCCGAGCATCTCGAGGGCATCCTCGAGCTGTGTGACCAAGAGGGATGGTCGTCGCTGCCCAGCAATCCGGGCCGTGCCGCCCGGGCGCTATCAGCCCCGGGGTGCTCACCCTCGTCGCGCTCGATCACGGCGATGTTGTGGGGTTCACCCAAGCCCCGACCGACGGGGAGATCCAGGCGTACCTGTGTGTCCTCATCGTCGCAGCCGGCGCTCGCCATCGAGGAATTGGCCGCCGGCTCCTTAGTGAGGTTCTCGTCCGATCGGGCGCGGAGCGTCTCGACGTTCTCGCCGCCGACGGCACCCAGGACTTCTACCGCTCCGTGGCCCACCTGGCCTGGGACGGGTTCCGGATAACGCGGGATTTGACCAGCCCGCGCGGTTGATCTGCCAGGCCGTCCGTCGCGCAATCCCAACCCTCGACCCGATTCCGATCGCGTGGCCCGCGCTCAGGTGTCGCGCCGGTTCACAAGCACAGCGGCGATCGCGATCGCCAAGGCGGCGTAGCCGGCGAACAGGGCGAGCCCCGCCCATGGCGCGAGCGTATGCGGATCGGGATTGATGGTCCAGACGGCGCCGCCGGCGTTGCTGGGCAGGTAGGGACTGACTGCGTCGGAGATGCTCGTGGGAAGGAGACCGATGATCGGCGGCAGGACGAAGACGATGCCGGCGAGGAGGGCGATGCCCGCGGCCGTGTTGCGGACGATCGCGCCCAGTCCGAGACCGAAGAGCCCCATCACGGTGAGGAAGAGCGACGCGCCGAACAGGGCTCGGATCACGCCGGGGTGCGAGATGGCGATGTTGATGTGCTGGCCCGAGAGGATCGCCTGTCCTACGAAGAACACGATGAACACGGCCGGGAGGCTGACGACGAAGGCCACCAGGCCGAAGACGAGCGCCTTGCCCCACAGGACGGGAAGGCGCTTGGGCACCGCGGAGAACGTCGCCCGGATCATGCCCGTCGAGTACTCGGCGGTGATCACCAGTACGCCGAGCACGCCGATCGCGAGCTGAGCGAAGTTCACCCCCGCGAGATTCGCGCGCAGTGGGTGGAAGTCGTGACGCTCACCAGCGCTCAGATGCGGCCAGCGCGATTCGAACACCACGCACGCGAGAATCCCGATCCCGATGACGAACAGCAAGGTGGCAAACAACGACCAACGGGTGGAGCGGACCGAGCGGAGCTTGGTCCATTCAGACAGTGCCACGCGGCGCTGGGTAATACGGCCGACGGCAGTGGTTCCGGCGGTGACGGCGCTCACGCCAGCGCTGCCTTCGACTCTGAGTCCTCAGCGTCAGTGTGGAACTCCAGCGAATCGCGCGTCAGCTCCATGAACGCTTCCTCCAACGAGGCGCGCTGTGATGTCAGCTCGTAGAGGACGATGCCGTTCTCAGCCGCGATTGTGCCGACCTGCTCCGAGCTCAGCCCGCGGATCTCGATCGCCGACGCCTCCGCGGGATCCACTGTCACATCCGGGCCCGCGATGAGCCCGGCCAGGCGCTCGGCCTGCGGCGAGCGAACGCGCACGGAGTGCTTCGATGCCCCCTGGACGAACTCGTCGACGCTCGTGTCGGCGATCAGGCGCCCGCGGCCGATGACGATGAGGTGCTCGGCGGTGAGCGCCATCTCGCTCATCAGGTGTGAGGAGACGAACACGGTGCGTCCCTCGCGCGCCAGCTTCTGGAGCAGCTTTCGTACCCATTGGATGCCTTCGGGATCGAGGCCGTTCACGGGCTCGTCGAGCATTACCGTGTGAGGGTCGCCGAGCAGCGCAGAGGCGATCCCCAGACGCTGTCCCATCCCCAGCGAGAAGCCGCCGGCGCGCTTTCGCGCCACCTCGGCGAGACCGACGAGCTCGATCAGCTCATCGACCCTTGAGCGAGCGATGCCGTGGGTCTGGGCAAGGGCGAGAAGATGGTTGTAGGCGGAACGTCCCGTGTGGACGGAGCGCGCCTCGAGCAGAACGCCGACCTCGTGCAGGGGAGCGACATGGTCACGGTAGCGCTTGCCGTTAACCACCGTGTGCCCCGAGTTGGGAGCGTCGAGGCCGACAATCAAGCGCATGGTCGTCGACTTGCCCGACCCGTTCGGCCCGAGGAAGCCGGTGACGATCCCCGGCTTCACGCTAAACGAAAGGTCGCTGACCGCGACCTTCTCCCCATAGCGCTTTGTGACATTCGTCACCTCGATCACGTGGGCATGCTCCCTTCCAAGGTTTGCCGAACTAGGCAGTAAAGCAAGGCTTCCTGAAATTCCTCTGACAACAGCTTCCGCCGCGGCTGTTGCCTGCGGTCAGCCGGGTGGGGCGGATGTCGCGTTGCCCGTGTACCCCGAGCCCAGGTATGTGGTGTACGCGAGGACCGAACCCTGTGGCACGCCGAGGTTTCCGGGGTCCCCCGTCAACGTCTGGTCGGCCTCGAGAAGCTTGCCCGTGCTCTGGTCGAAGACGAGGGTGTAACTGATCTCAACGCCCGTGTAGTCGGATTCCGCGCTGACCGCGACGCCGCGGCGCCCGTCACGGTCGGACACGGTGCCGCTGTTGGTGACACCCGGGGTCAGGGCGAGCAGCCTCAGGATCGCCGCCTCCAGCCGGGGCGAGATGGGCTGAGTGTCAGCGATGGAGGTGAACGCCACGAACTGGCGCGCGGAGGGGACTGTCCCCGGATACCCCAGCCCGAAGCGGTGAGCGAGCGTCGCCGGGCTGGCTGAGAGCACGGGCAGCGACTGACCGGCGGGGATGACCACATCGTTGACGGTGGACCCGTTGGGCTTGCGAGTGGTGCTCAACACACGGCCGCCACCGTCGGACTTTAGCCACGACTCCGTGACGGTGGGGAGGACCTTTGACGGCAACGACTGGTCGCCCTTGTGGGCCGCGAGATGCCACTCCTGTCGCCGCACGTACGTGTACGGGGTTCGCGCGGTGGCAAGCTCGGACCGCTGCCTCGCCGCTGCCGCGCTGAGCGCCAGGAGCACCTGCCGACCTGACGGCGGCTGCGGGGCGTTGTACACCAGCGGCCGCGGGGTGGCGGCGTACGTGGTCGCGCCCCAGCCGAAGAGCGGGTGTCCGATGATGAGGACGAACTCGGCAAGGATGGCGGCAGCTACCAGCGCGTTCTGGATCGAATGGCTGCGGGGTCGGTTGCGCTCCGCGGTCCGAGAGCCGGTCATCGATTGCGGACTGTATTAGGGGCAAGGGCCCGGCGCTACGAGGCGCTCCGCCTGCATAGGGGTGTCGCTGCGTCAGCTCCCGTCAGGAAAGCCTCCGCGGTGCAGCACCATGGGATGGTGTGGCAGCACCTCCGGTGGCGGGAGCGACGCGCGCCATCCGTCGGCGTAGGGCTCGATCCCCTCGAACAGGCGTGAGGGTGACTCAGGAGCACAGACCAGTTTCTCGAGCGACTCCCGCACCTCGCGCACGTTCTCCTCGCCGAAGCGCTGCTCCCAGCGCCGTTCGACCTCCGCCGGGATCCGGCCGTATGCCTCGTGGGCGAGGAGGCCCTTGCGGGTGAGGCGGAGGATCTTTCCCGAAGACCTCGCCGTCGGATCTGTCTCGACGGTCGCGTAACGTCCGCGTTCCAGCGCGCCCGCGAGTATGCTGATCGCCTCCTTCGAGACGCCGGTGAGGCGCGGGAGGTCGCGCACGCGCACCCCTCGCTCGTCGAGGACGCGGACGAGGTTGGCGCCTACCGTGAGCGCCAGCGGCGATTCCTGCTCGCATTCCAGCGTGAACGCGAGCAGCACCTGCGAGAGCAGTGCCGGGAGATGAGGGGCGGGCACCACCGGTACGTGAGGTAAGCGGGCTCGGAGGTTGGGTCCCAACACCGGGAGATACTCGGGCAACGGGAGATCGAACCGCCCGACCAGCGCGGGCAGCGACTCGCGAAGCCGGCCGGTCTCCTGCTCCCCGAACCGCCCCTGCCAACGCCCTTCGATCACGTCGAACAGCGGACGCCAGATCTCCTGGGCCGCGCGCCCGGAGCCAGTTGGGCGGGCGATCTCGTCCGAGCGCGGCGAGTGCTCGCCGCGCGAATCCGGCTCGAGAACGACATACCCCCATCTCTGCATGCCCTTGAGGTTGCCCCCCGCGTCGGCGATCTCGCGGACCGGCACCCCCTCGGCGCCGACGAAGCGCATCAGATCGGACCACATCACCAGCGACACCAGCCATGGGCCCTCGCGTGCGTCCCCGGCCGAGCCGCGCGTGGTGCGGTGAGGCATCCGATGCTCGAACTCGTTGTCGAACTCGATCGTGAAGGCGACGAGGGCCTGGGAGAGCAGCGTCGGCAACGGCAGCGGCGTGGGCATGGGCGAAATGATGCCGAGCGGTAATCCTGATACCCTCCAGGGTTGCTAGCAACCAAGCGAATTCGCTATCCTCTGTCCCACAGCGGTCAAGAGAGCGCAGTCATCGACGGCGCTAGAGGCTGCGACCTGAAGGCGGAACGTGCGCGCGGGCATGGTGAGTGGCCGCATAGTCCTGGTCCGTTGGCAAGGCATGGGTTCGGGCGTCACGCTCGGGAGTCCGCTGATGCAGGGGTTAACACGTGCGCGGCGTGTTCAACACGTCACAACGCCCAAATACGGCCAAATATCGCACCCTCTTTATCCGCGGCGCGCACGAAGCGCGCTGCGCGAATGCTCGCCTGAGCGCGGGCACGCTGGCCTTCTCATCTGGGGAAGGGGGATCGGTGGCCGGAGGGAGATCGCGGTGGCCGTGACCGCCGCGCCCCGGCCTGCCGATCGACTCGAAAGTGTCCCGGGCGCGTGGGCGCTGCCCCGGGGCGATCGCCATCTGCCCTCCCCTGCCGGCAGATGGTTTCGT